>JANOKE010000291.1:0-28987 GCA_031419135.1 Gemmatimonadaceae bacterium | reverse complement strand
GCCTCGCCAACCATGTCTGGCAGGGCAAGAGTGTTGCGGCGGACAACTTGTCGTTGATCTCACTCCTGCATCGCAAGCTGGACGACTGCGTACCTACGCGGGCAAGATAAACACGCGCATGCCGACCACTTACGACCAACTCCTTCGCTGGCTTGCCGAACCCGAGGGCATTCACCTCGAGTTCAAGGAAGCGAAGCAGAACTATCACTTCGACAAGCTGGTGGAATACTGCGTCGCTCTGGCCAACGAGGGTGGCGGCAAGATCATTCTCGGCGTAACCGATCGGCGCCCGCGCTCCATCGTCGGCACGGCGGCGTTCGCTGAGCCTGGACGCACTGAGTCCGGCCTGCACGAACGTCTCTCGCATCGAATTCCAGTCGAGGAGATCTTGACCACCGATGGTCGAGTACTCGTCGTACACGTACCGGCGCGACTTCCGGGATCAGCATGGCAGATCGACGGGAAGTATTTGAGAAGAGCCGGTGACGAGCTCACCGCATTGAGTGACACAGATCTGCGCGCGATGTTCGCGGAAACGGGGCCTGACTTCTCGGCTGAATTCTGCTCCGGCGCAAGCATCATCGACCTGTCGCCGGAAGCGATCGCCAGCTTTCGCACGCGATGGTCGGCCCGCACAGGCGACGAACGTAAGACACTGTGGACCGATGAAGAAACACTCGCCTGCGCGGAGCTGCTGGTGGACGGGCGCGTTACCTACGCGGCGCTCATCCTGTTCGGCACGCGGGCGGCGCTGGGACGCTGGTTAGCGCAGGCCGAGTTGGTGTTCGAGTACCGATCGTCGGAAGCATCCGGTCCGGCCGCACATCGCGAGGAGTACCGTGAGGGGTTCTTTCTGTGGCACGACGACATCTGGACGCGCCGCCTTGAGGTCGTGAGCCCAGGTGGGTTTCCGGCGGGCATCACGTCGGCCAACATTCTCGATCAGCAGAACCCACGCAACCGACGCTTGGCCGAGGCGCTCGCGAAGTGCGGTTTGATCGAACGCGCCGGTCAGGGCATGAACCTCATGTTCGAGAGCGCCATTCGTCAGGGCAAGGAGCTACCGGACTTTGCCGGCTTGGCGCTCGGATGGAAGAGTTTCGGCAGGTACTTCCCGCATTGGACCGTAAGCAAATCCAATCGCTACTGCGCGAGCTCAAGGAGGAGGCGTTGATTCACGTCGTCGGGACGAAGAGAGTTGCGCGTTGGCTTTTCGGAGCACCACCGTCCTGAACCTGTCCTTGCACCGCTTTGCCACTCTTTTGCCCGCTTCCTTTTGCACCTGTTCAGGGGATCGCTCTGCAAGTTGCTATTCCACAGCTATTTACGGCGTCTGTAACTTTGCCACATTTGCCAAGAAAGCGGCATAACTGCGGCAAATAAGTGGCAAACGAGAAGGCACGGCGGGGTCATAGTGACGTCACTGCCTCCCGAGCCCCCGCTCGCCCTCGGTGGGAACCTGCAGCTTCTGCTCTCGGCGAGGGGTTGCACGCGGTTCGGTCGGCTGCGGTTGCAGCTTAGGCGTTACGGCGTGGGCTCGAGTACCGTGATATTGGTATTCGTGTAGATACAAATCTCGCCAGCGATGGTGAGCGCCTTCTGCACGATGTCGCGCGGTGACAGCGTGGTCTCGCGCAACAGCGCCCGCGCGGCAGCCTGTGCGTACGCACCGCCCGAGCCAATCGCCAGCACGCCGTCGTCGGGTTCAATGAGTTCACCATTGCCGGAGATCATGAAGCCGTTCTGCGTGTCGGCGACGACCAGCAGGGCTTCGAGCCGCCGCAATACGCGGTCGCTGCGCCAATCCTTGGCCAGTTCGACGGCTGCGCGCGGCAGATTGCCAGGGAAACGCTCGAGTTTTTCTTCAAACTTTTCAAACAGCGTGAGTGCGTCGGCGGCCGAGCCAGCAAAGCCGGCCAGCACGCGTCCGCCTTTGAGCGCTCGCACCTTCACGGCGTGCGACTTGGCGATGGTGTCGCCCACCGACACCTGCCCGTCACCGCCAATGGCGAGCATGCCGTCGCGGCGAACGGCGAGAATGGTGGTAGCGCGCATGGGAGTCAGTGCCATGGTGTTAATCTACTGCCGAACCCCTACGCCGAGGACTGCTCGTGCCGCCGAGTCGCTCACCGATTGAGTTTGCCGACGTCACCGCCGCCCGCGAGCGGCTGCGCGCGCACTTGCCGGTCTCGCCTGCGATGTCGTACCCACTGTTGGACGCGCTGGTTGGTTTCGGCGTTCGCGTGTGGGTCAAGCATGAAAACCATCTGCCGGTGAATTCCTTCAAAGTGCGCAACGGGACGTCAGCATTAACGGCGCTGGTAGAACGCGATCCCAGCGCGGCACAACGAGGCGTCGCAGCGGCTTCCACGGGCAATCACGGTCAGGGATTGGCGTGGGCCGGCGCACGATTGGGTGTGCCGGTGACCATCTGCGTACCGGACGGGAACAACCCCGACAAGAACGCGAGCATTCGCTCATATGGCGCGCGACTGATCGAGTGGGGTGCAACCTACGATGATGCGATTGCACAATGCGAGCTGTTGATTGCCCGCGAAGGACTCACGCGTGTGCACTCAACGAACGATCGCGACGTCCTGGCCGGTGCGGGCACGCTCGCCGCCGAGTTTCTTGAGCAGGTTCCAGCGTTGGACGCGATGGTAATCGCCCTCGGCGGGGGCTCGCAGTGCGTTGGCGCGATTACCGTGCGTGACGCGTTGCGTCCGAGTCTGGAGGTATTCGCTGTGCAGAGCACGGGTGCATCGGCCCAGTATGACGGATGGCGCGATGGCGTCGCGCGCTACGGTCAGCCGGTGCACACATTTGCCGAGGGCGTTGCCACGGGCTCGACGTACGACATGACGTTCGAGGCGCTGCGGGCCGGGCTGACCGATTTCGTGCTGGTGCGTGAGGCCGCTATTGCGCAGGGGGTGCGTGATTTTCTCCGGGTTACGCACAACGTTGCCGAAGGCGCCGGTGCTGCGGGACTGGCCGGGCTGCAACTGCTCGCGCCGCGTCTGGCGGGGAAGACGGTGGGGATTGTGTTGTCGGGCGGGAATATGGATTCGGCGCGACTGCAGGTGATACTGGCGGGTGGGACACCGTGAGCGGCCACGACGGATAAACGACTACGCCCGTGGATGCGCTTGCCGATACACTTTCTTCAATCGATCCACGCTGGTATGCGTGTAAATCTGCGTGGTGCTGATGCTGGCATGTCCCAGCAGTTCCTGCACGGCGCGCAGGTCGGCCCCCGCGTCCACAAGGTGCGTGGCAAACGAATGACGCAATGAGTGGGTGCTGAGGCCCGCCCCTTCGTCCACCGCCGAGAGCAGCCCCACGATTGCATGCTGAATGCCACGTGGTGACAGGCGCGATCCCCGTTCACTGAGAAACACGGCGTTGCGCGCGACGCGCCCGGCCTTGGCGCCGCCCAGATGGCTCAACTGGCGATCGCGCACCAGGAGGTAATTGCGCAACGCCCGCTGCGCGTGATCGCCAACCGGTACAATGCGCTCTTTGCGTCCCTTGCCGCGTACCTTCACCTGCGGCGACACGAGATCGAGGTCACTGAGATCCACGCCGCGCAGTTCCGACAGACGCAAGCCGCTGGAATAGAACAGCTCCAGCATGGCGAGATTGCGGACGTCGCCGAAATCGCCCGACTGTGCGCGTGTGGTGGCGTGCTGCAACAACGTGTCAGCCTGCTGCCGATCGAGATAGGCGGGCAGCGTGCGCGGCAACCGCGGCGAGCCCACGGCGCTGGCCGGATTCCCGTCAACGCGTTCGTCGCGGTGCATCCACCGAAAGAAACTCCGCACGGCGGACAGCGCGCGCGCGATGGAGCGTTTGGCCAGTCCGCGCCGAGTGCAATGGGCCATGAAGCCGCGAATCTCGGTTCGCCCCAACGCGTTCCAGTCCCAGCCTACGGTGCCCTTGATGGAGGCAAGGTAGGCCGAAAAGTCGCGCAAATCATGACGATACGCGTTGACCGTGTGCGGCGAGAGATCGCGCTCCTTGACAAGATGCACGAGGTATTCGACTATCTCGACTGGAAGCGGCACTTCGGGTGCGCGTTCGGCGCTCGACTCGATCACGTTGTCGCGCTGTTGATCGAGGCGAGCAGATGCTGCCCGTCGCGCCATGCCCGCATGTCGGTGAGGCCGCGCTCGGCGAAGGCCTCACGTTTTCGCACCTTGTCGCGCAACACTTCGCGCGACACGCCTTGCAATTCGTCCAGCAATCCGAAGTTAGCGTTCATTGGCTGGAAGTGTCGCGGGTCGGCTTCGCGCAGATATCGATAGAGCGCGCCCATCATCGTGGTGGGCGGCGGTACCACCGGCGTGTCGCCGGCGAGCAGGCGGGCGAGATTGATGCCGGCCAGCAAACCGGTCGCGCTCGACTCGGTGTATCCTTCAACACCGGTGATCTGGCCGGCGAAAAGGGTTTGCGGCGCGTCTCGCAATGACAAGTACGGGGTGAGCGTAGCGGGCGCGTTGATATACGAATTGCGGTGAATAGATCCGAAACGCAGGAACTCGGCGTCGGCCAGTCCGGGGATCATGCGGAATACGCGCTGCTGTTCGGGTATGCGCAAACGTGTCTGGAATCCCACCAGGTTCCACATGCGCGCGCCGCGATCCTCCATGCGCAACTGCACAACCGCCCACGGTCTGGCGCTGGAACGTGGGTCTTGCAGGCCAATGGGTTTCATGGGCCCGAATCGCAGCGACTCGCGCCCACGCCGCGCCATTTCCTCCACCGGCATGCACCCTTCGAAATACGGCACCGCATCGAATTCGTGCGCCGTGAACTGATCGGCCGTGGTGAGCGCGTCAATAAATGCGTCGTACTCTTCGCGGGTGAAAGCGCAATTCAGGTAGGCGCCTTCTTTGCCGGCGTCGGCCATCGTTTCCCTGCCCCAGCGAGAGGCACGAAAGGCGATGGACTGATCGATGGACTCGACCGACACGACCGGCGCAATGGCGTCATAAAACGCCAACGAGTCGATCCCTAAGCGTGCCCTGATACGTTCGGCGAGGGCATCGGAAGTGAGTGGACCGGTGGCGACGATGCCCACCGCCGGCAGATCAACCAACTCCTCGCGCCGAACCGTGATACGCGGATGCGCGTCGATACGCGTCTGCACGCCCTGAGAAAAAATCTCGCGGTCGACGGTGAGTGCAGAACCACCCGGCACGCGTGCGGCATCGGCGCACTCAAGGATGAGCGAGCCCAGTAGACGCATTTCCGCTTTGAGGAGGCCGTGCGCGTTGGTGGTTTCCGTGCTCTTAAATGTGTTGGAGCAAACCAACTCGCCGAGTCGCTCCGTGCGGTGGGCCGCCGTACCGCGAACCGGGCGCATCTCGTGCAGCAGCACGTTGACCCCACGCTCCGCCAGTTGCCAGGCTGCTTCGCTGCCGGCGAGCCCTCCGCCAACGATTGTTACGGTTTCGCTTGCGCTCATGAACTAGGCGACCTCGGCTACCACCTCGACATCGTCAGGCGACGCCACGTCCCACTCGTTGCTGCACTTGAGGCACTTGCGGAATGTCCCGCGCGTTTTGTTGCTCTTCGCTTCGGCACCCACGTAGCCGCACTCCGGGCACACCTCCAACACGGGCTTGTCCCAAACCACGAAGTCGCAGTTCGGATAATTCTCGCAGCCGTAAAACGCCTTGCCCCGCTTCTTGCTGCGTCGTTCGGCAATCTCGCCGCCATCCTTCGGACATTTTACGCCCGTAGGCATTGAGCGCGTGCCGCGACATTTCGGAAACTTGCTGCATCCCAGAAAGTCGCCGGAGCGTCCGTGGCGAACAACCATTGGCGCCCCGCACTCCTGACAGATAAAGCTGGTTAACTCAGCCGGCTTTTTTTCACCCTTGATGGGACGCGTGTACTTGCAAACCTTCGGGTGATTCTCGCAGGCCACAAACGGTCCGAAAAATCCACCCTTAGCCACCAGCTTGCCACCGCACAGCGGGCAGCGCTCGGTGGCCAGTGCCGACAGATCGTACGCCTCTCCGATCAGCGCGTCGAGATCGTCATCGTTCAGTGTTCGCTGGAATGGCGTCCAGAAATCATTGAGCGCGCGCACCCAGTCGATTTCGCCGACGGCAATCTTGTCGAGTTCCTCTTCCATTAAGGCCGTGAAGCCGACGTTGAATACGTCGGGGAATTTCTTCACCATCACCTTTTCGACGGTTTCGCCGAGCGCGGTGGGAAAGAATCGACGCTGCGTAAGCTCCACGTATCGTCGATCGGCGAGCACGGAAATAATGGACGCGTAGGTGGACGGTCGGCCAATTCCCAGGCGTTCGAGTTCCTTCACCAACGAGGCTTCGGAGAAACGCGGCGGCGGCTCGGTAAAGTGCTGCGTGGGCGTGATGGCCTTCACGGGTACCGTTTCGTCGACTTCCAGAAGCGGCAACGCCTGTTCGTCTTCCAGCGCCTTGCCGTCACCCTCCTCACGCGCTTCACGATAGAGCTTCAGGAAGCCGTCGAACTTAATCACGGAGCCGGTGGCACGGAACAGATACTGGTGATCGCCGGCCGCCATGTCGAAATCAACCGTGGTTGTGTCGAACACCGCGGGCGACATCTGCGAAGCCATAAACCGCTTCCAGATCAACTCATACAGCTTGAACTGGTCGGCGGTAAGCTTCTTGGCCAACCGCTCATCGGGACGTCGCGTGGGATCGGTGGGTCGCACACCTTCGTGCGCGTCCTGCGCATTGGCCTTTCCGCTGGGATACAGTTGCGCAGTGGGGGCCAGATACGCGTCGCCATGCTCGGCACGCAGCCAGTCACGGGCAGCACCGGCAGCCGTTTCGGATACGCGCGAAGAGTCAGTACGCATATAGGTGATGAGACCCGTTGCGCCGTCCGCATCGCCCACATCAATGCCTTCGTACAGGTCCTGCGCGAGTCGCATGGTACGCTTGGAGCCGTAGCCCAGCTTTTTCGCCGCTTCCTGCTGCAACGTGGAGGTGGTGAAGGGAGCCGCGGGATTCTTGCGACGTTCGCGGCGCTTGACCTCGGTGACGACGAACGACTTGCGCTCCTTCAGGTCGGCCAGAACGCGCTCGGCATGGGCGCCCGAGGGGAGTTCTGGCTTCTTGCCATCGACCTGATGCAACTTGGCGACGAATGCTTGCGCGCCTTTGTGCAGATCGGCGGCAATGGTCCAGTACTCCACCGGCGTAAAGGCGCGAATCTCGCGCTCGCGCTCGACGATGATGCGCAAAGCGACGGTCTGCACCCGACCTGCGGAGAGTCCCTTCTTGACTGTCTTCCAGAGCACCGGACTGGCCTTGTAGCCCACGAGCCGATCGAGCACGCGCCGCGCCTGCTGCGCTTCAACTTTCCTGGTGTCGATCTCCATGGGATTGGCCATGGATTGCTTCACCTTGTCCTTCGTGATTTCGTGGAACATCACGCGACGGATGGGCGCCGTGACGGCGTGTCGTTTGGGCTGCGTGAAGTACTGCTCCACGTGCCATCCAATGGCTTCCCCCTCGCGATCAGGGTCGGTGGCGATGAAGATCTCGCTGGCGCCTTTCGCGATCCGCTTCAGATCATTGAGGATGTCTTCCTTCCCCTCAATGGTGACGTAGTCTGGCGCGAAACCATTGTCGATGTCGATGCCGAGCTTTTTGGCCGGGAGATCGCGCACATGACCAACCGTAGCGCGGACGGTGTAACCGCGACCCAGATACTTGCCGATGGTTTTGGCCTTTGCGGGCGACTCGACGATCACAAGCGACGTGCCGGTGGCTGAGGACGATTCCTCCTCGTCCATGTCGGCAATGCGCAGCGGCGAACGCGAACGGGCGCGCGTACTGATCGCCTTCCGCGCTGTTGTCCTGGCGACCGTCTTTGCGACTTTTTTGACGGCCTTGTTGACGGCCGTTTTGACGGCCTTTTTTGCGACCTTCTTTGCGACTTTCTTCACTGCCGTCGTCACGACCGGCTCCGACACGCTTCGCGCTGCGGGAACCGTCTTGGCCGACGCGCGGGTGCTCGAACTGCTCGAAACCTTCTTGGTTGTCATTAGCTCTCAGTGTACCTGCGTGCGTTCGCTGTCGGCGGAGGCATCATCAAACCCACCCTCTTCCGCGAGGGCACGGATCTCGGCGATTCCGATTCGCCCGTCCACATGAGTCAGCGCCCGCTCGACCAACTGTTCGAAATCGTGAAGATTCACCGCGCCGGATCCACCTAGCGTGACCAGGTATCCCCAAGCCTCGGCAGTGAACCGGCCGCGTTCGTGCGGACCCTGCACGCGCAGGGGCGCGTCACGCGCCAAAACCGGGCCGTCCCGCAGTGGCTCGGATGCAGTATCGCTATAAAGTAGGGAAAGAATCTCACCAATTTGCCGCCGGTTGTACCCTTGTGACGACAGGTAGGCTTCTACCTCTATCACATCGCTGTCGGCCGCAAATCGCTCGCGTAGATCCTCCACCAACGGAACCCAACGATCGTCCATGGCCTAACCTAGTCCGGTCGTCAAGTCGCGGGCAAGAGCGACCACCATTTGTATAACGTGTTGTGAATCAACACGTTCCACATCAATCACCAAATCGGCCTGTGCATACAGCCCAGCTCGGCTAGCCCACAAACTCTCCATTGAAGCTCTGGGATTGTTGGTTCTCAGCAACGGCCGCACCATCCTCGATCTGGCCAGGCGCAGCAGCGCTGCCTCAGGTGACACACTCAGGTGAACGATTCGTGCCGGCGGCCGAACAAGCGCCAAAACATCTGGAATGGTCACCCACCCGCCACCGGGTGCCATCACCAGCGGGGGCATAGACCGCACTTCCATGGTAAGGGCCAACTCGCGCGCCCTGAATGCCGTTTCTCCCTCGTCAGCGAATAGTTTGACGATCGACTTTCCCGCCCGACGCGCGATCTCAAGGTCGAAATCAAGGAATGGCCAGCCGAGCGTTCTTGCGACGATGCGACCGACGGTGGACTTTCCGGCACCGGGTAGCCCAACCATGATAAGATGACCAGGGCCCGTCGTTGGTTCTGGGCTTGACGTACTCGGTGAATCCGGGTCGGTCACCGGTCGGTCATCCCATCCGTTGGTCGAGCCGCGCGAGGTAGCTGGCGAGATTCCGGCGTACTTCGTCCAGCGAATCGCCGCCAAATTTCTCGAGCAGCGCGTCGGCCAGAACGAACGCGGCCATCGCCTCGGCGATGACCCCCATGGCCGGCACTGCGGTAACGTCGCTGCGTTCCGCCACGGCCGCGGCTGCCTCGCCGGTTGCGACGTCTACCGTATTCAATGGACGCATAAGCGTTGCAATCGGCTTCATCGCCACCCGCACGACAAGGTCCTCTCCGGTTGACATACCGCCTTCCGTCCCTCCGGCGCGGTTGGTGTGTCGCTGCACATGGCCGGCCCGCGTGCGCCCCGGCGCCGCGACGATCTCATCGTGCACCTCGGCGCCGGTTAAGCGGGCTGTCTCGAAGCCGAGTCCAATCTCCACGCCTTTTACCGCCGGAATCGACAGCATAGCCTGCCCAAGGCGTCCGTCGAGCCGTCGATCCCAACTGACGTGCGATCCGAGCCCCACCGGCAAGCCGGTAACGACCACCTCGCAAATTCCGCCCAGCGTATTGCCATCACGTTTGGCAGCGTCGATGCGGGCCACCATTGCCTGCTCCGCTTCCCGATCGAGGGTGCGCAGGGGTGACGCGTCGGCCGCGTGGTTGAGATCCTCCGGCATCACTGTCGGGCGCTTGGCATCGATGCCGCCCAAATGGACGAGGTGCGATCCCACGCGCACGTCGAACGCGCGAAGCAACACGCGACATACCGCCCCAGCGGCTACGCGAGCCGTTGTCTCACGCGCGGACGCCCGCTCCAGGATGTCGCGCGCATCGCGGCGATCGTACTTGAGGATCCCGGTAAGATCTGCGTGTCCCGGACGCACGCGCGTTACCTGACGTTTTCGCGGCCCTTCCGCATCTTCGGCGCGAGGTGCCGGATCCATGATCTCCGCCCAACTGTTCCAATCCCGGTTGCGAATCAGCATGGCGATCGGCGAACCAATTGTCTCACCCGCGCGCACGCCGGACAGGAACTCGATGCGATCGGACTCGATCTGCATGCGGCGACCGCGCCCATAACCCTGTTGGCGACGGGCGAGCTCGACATCCACCTCAGCCGCCACAAGTGGCACTCCGGCTGGCATGCCTTCGAGGATGGACACCAGTGCAGGGCCGTGCGATTCGCCGGCGGTTGTGAAGCGGAGCATTTGGGAACGTATTCACTGCGCGACAAAAACGCACGCCGCCTCCCCTGTGGAGAGACGGCGTGCGGTGCTGACCATGACTTGTCCGGAATTATCCTATGCCGCGAGTCCGGTGTCGCGCGTAGCCTGGCCTACTGACAGGTGGTGGTGAAATCGTCGGGCAGGGCAACCAGTGTGACGCCTCGAACGGTTGCACCGACCAGCACGATCTGACCGTTGGGACGAATCGACGCACGCACCGGCCCAATGATCGGGTCGCGGATTGGCACCGATGCGATTTTCTGGTAGCAGTACGTATCGAAGATATCGATCACTGCTTCGCTCGACGCGACGAACGCGAGTCGTGTGCGCAGCGGCGTGGAGTTCAGTCCCCGGTTGAGCGGATGGAAGTCCAGCCCGCCGCCACTGGACCGCGACTGCAGAATGCCCTGCAATCGCAGCGTACGATCAAAGATGTACGTCGAGTCGCCTTTCACCGCCGACAGTTCGCCGTCGAAGTTGATCCCCACACCCTGAACCCTGGCAAAGGTGTTGGCGATGAAGTCGGTGACATCCAGTGGCCTTGAGAGGCCGCGATCGATGACCGGCAAGGGCGGCGTGAGGTCGAAGCCCATGGTCGCGTCGTACGTCATCGCCCGACTGCCCAGCACGGCACCGCCTTCGCCAACCACGGCGCGGCGGAAGTTCCCCGAATTGCGTACGTAAGTGGTGTCGCGGAAAGCCAGTTGGTCGAGCCGCGCGACGATTGAATAGTTGAAGGTGCCGCTCGGCGTTACAATTGGCTGCTTGGCCGGAAGCAGCACCGAGTCGCTGCCGAATCCCGCGGCCGCAAACCGCTCGATCTCGAGCGTATCCGAGCGTCCCGCCGATTGGCCCATCGCCTGCTCGAAGAAGAAGTGCGACGTGCGCCTGGTGAGATTCTCCCAGCGCATCGTGCCCTGACTGGCAAACGGTGTGGATTGTCCCGGCGTGGGTGTTGTAGAGTACACGGCGATGACGTCCTGACACGGCGAGCCGACTACCGTGCCACCGGTACAGGTGGTTGCGATGAACTGCGGACGGTCGCTGAAGTCATACACGGTGCGCTGCGTGATATTCTGGTCGGTCGTTGCCGACTTCACCGTGGTGATGCTGTACACCACGATGTTCGGCAGGTGATATCGGAATACCTCGCGTCCGGTGCCCCCTGCATTGAGATCGACGTAACTGAGGTTTGTACCGCCCGAGTTCGCCACGAGCAGCGTATCCGCCATCACGCCATCGCGATTGCGTGGCCACGCGCTCAGGCCCCATGGGCGCGAACCCACGTTGATTCCCTGCCGGAACGACGAGTCGGCAAGATTGAAGACCTCGAGTTGATTGCGTTCGATATTGGTGAGGTAGAGCCGGTCGTTTCGCGGGAAGTACAGTGCGTCGGCCACCTTGCCGCCGTTGGGCAGCGGATTGGTGAAGCCCGCCACGACCGCGACGGTATCGAGTCGCAGTGCACCCGAGGCGTAGCGCGTCACGTCGCGTCGTCCGTTGGCGTTGCGCGCGAAGCCAGTGATCGTGACGATGGTCGGAAACGTGGTGACCGGAAGTCGCGTGCGGAATGTCCGCAGAAGTGTCGAAAATGCCCCCGTGGAGCTGATCGAGTCGGCGGTGATCAGTTGACCCGTGATGGAACGGACTTCGTAACCCAGCGACGAAATGCCGACCGGATCGGAGGCTTCAATAAAGATCGTATCCTTGATCTCCATGCGACTGGTCACGCCCGAGCGCACCACCGGAATGGTGTTGGCGTTGGCCGCGCTCTGCACGGCGTACGACACCGTATTGCCGAGCACGCGCTGGTTCAGCGAGTCGACGATGAACGGCGTGACGGTAATGACGGCACCTCTCACGGAATCGGGAATCGTCAGCGTGTCCAGCAGCGAGATGGAATCGCGCAACGGCGCACCGTACAGCACCGAGTCCCGCAAGGTGTAGGCGCCGGCAACCTGATAGCCGAGCGTGCGGATTTTGTAGCGCGCGCGCGCCGACAGTGAGAGCACGAGGGCCTTGCCCGACACCACCGGCGAACCCGCCGCCGGGCTGGTAATAACGGCCTGTGGTGGTTCGAGATTGCCAACGGTCATGATCAGGCGCGCGGTGTCCGACGTGTTTTTCGCGCCATCAATCGCAATCGCCAGGATGTTCACGGTAGAACCCAGCGGTGCACTGGACGGCACCTTGATCGTCAACGCGAGATTGGCGGCCTGCACGGAACTGGTGAACGTCGTATCGTAAGCCGCCGCCACGCCACCGCTGATCAGTACGCGAATGGTCTTGAGCCCGACATTGTCGGTGGCGCTCACCGACATCGCGAGCGCCGAGTCGGATTGGCTGTTGCCCTTGACGACGGTGACGCGCGGTTTGATGGCGTCACGGAACGGCGGATCGATGACTTCGTCGCCATTGCACGCGCCGAGGGCGACGACTGCGCCCAGAGCGACGAGCACGCGGCGGGCAGAGCCCGTGGTGACCGCGGCCGGCCGTGTCCGCGCCGTGGCGCGGATCGGAGTGAATGGAATCATGGGTTGGAGATCCTCTTCGGTCAGCGGCCGGGAGGCGGCACGGGGCCGTCTTCCAGGATATGTGGCGTGACAAGGATCAACAGGTCACGCTTCGTCTCGTTCTTGGAGTTCTGAGAGAAGAGGCGGCCGATGAAGGGAAGATTCATGAGGACAGGAATGCCGCTGCGGAATCGTGTGGTTTCGGTGACCGTCAGCCCACCGATCACGGCTGCCTCACCATCGGCAACCAGCACCTTCGAGTCCGCCCGCTGGCGGTTGAAGACCACACCGACATCGGTGTTGGCCAGTTCCGCGCTCGAGTTCTCTGCCTGGATGTCGAGCAGCACCATCCGGTTGTTGGTGATCTGGGGCGACACCGTGAGCTTGATGCCGGCTTCTTCCTTGGACACGGTGGCCCGTGGAAAGAAGGCGGCCGCATTAGGCGATCCCTGTGCACCACCGCCACCACCGCCGCCACCGCCACTCTGCCCGCCGCCGCCTGAACTCGCGTCAATCACGCGAATTGGAATTTCCTGTCCCACGAAGATGGTGGCCGTACGGTTGTTCAGGATGGTCACACTGGGTTCCGACTGCACATCGGCCAGTGATGACGTCTGCAACGCGTTGAGGAAGGCTGTCAACTGGTAGCGACCGAGCGCGGTGCTGTAAATGAGATTGAGCGCGTTCGGCTTGATTGCATTGTTCGCGTTGGCGATGCCCGCGATGGCATTGCCACCGAGCGCAATGCGGGCCGGTCCAGAAAAGGGCGACCCGCCGCCTGTCGCGTCTGGCACGCCGTCGCCGTCCGTATCGATGGCCTGGAGCGTGCTGGGGTCGGTGCGTGGCACCAGCTGTTGGAAGAACTGCTTGTTACCGGTTCCCAGGTCGTACGCGAGCCCGATTTCCTGGATGCCGGTGCGATTCACAAAGATGATCTTCGCCTTGATCGCCACTTGCTGTGTGCGGATATCAAGTTCCTGCAGACGGGCAATGATTTCCGGAAGCCGCGACGGCACTTCGGTGATGATCAACTTGTTGGTGGCGCTGTCGGCTGCCACCGAACCACGGACAACACAGCCCTGGCCAGAGATGCCGTTGTTGCCGCCGGCCTGACCGCTGCCCTGTTGCTGATTCAACGGCATGCCCAGTTCGCGACCGGTGGCCATCGTGCTGAGACCCGTGCAGTCGCGTGCCAGGAGCGCCTGGACCGTTTGGCGCAGCGTAGACGCCTTCGCATAATTCACATCGATGATCTGCGTTACCATGGGCTCGAGCGCCTGATTGGACGCCAGATTGCGATAGCTGTCAACGGTGATGATCCCACTGGCATCTTCGGTCGCGGCAAGACCCTGCGCCTGCAGGATTGCCTGCAGCGCGACATCCCATGGCTTGTCGTTCACGTCGGCCCGCACCACGCCCGACACTTCCTTGCCCACGACGATGGTACGTCCGGAGAACGTGGCGAAGGCGGCGATGACGTCAACAATGTCGATGCCGTCGTAGCTCACCGTGATGCGGGGCTTCTGTGGCTGCGCGGACGGCTGCGATTGATTGCGGCCGAAGGCTGCCGCGCGCCCCACAATCGGCGCATCCGCGATGGCTTTGGCTTCCTTGCGCGCCACCTCCGTACGAACCCCGTCGGCGCGGCGTAGCTCGGCGTTGAGACTGGCGGTGACGGCGGATGCGCTGCGAGCCTGCTCAGCGAGCGACGGCACGCCTCGCATGGGGCGCGCCGAATCACTCTGCGCGATCACACTGGAAGGCGCGAACGTCTGTACCGGCGCGTCGAGTCTGCCAGCCGCTACCTGAACCAGCGGCTCGCCGGCGACGGCCTTGGTTTCCCAACGCGCCACGGAAACCGACGGACCCGTCACGACTATGTGAAGTTGGCCGCCGGTGCGATCGACAGAGTATTGGCGCGCGACATCGAGATCGATCACCAGACGCACAGTATCGCTGCGATACTGGGCGAGACGCACATTGCGGATCGGACCGCGCGCCTGCCCGTCATACGTTGCGCCCCGGAGTGAGAGACTGGCGCCGCCAAGGTCGACCACGAGTCGCGTCGGCCCCTCAAGCGTGAAGTGCCGCACCGACACACCGGAGTCGATCGTGATGGCGATATCGGCACCGCCAACGCCGGGTCCGACGCTGATACGCGACACGCGACCATTCGGCGACTTCGGATCGCCGGGCGGAATGACGCGACGCACCGCCGAGGGCGCGGCGACCGTCTCGGCCTCGCGAACGGTGGCGCTGCCGAAGGTGGCACTTCCCAGCGCCGCGTGTGCGAGAGCCGCAGCCATCGCCGCGACGGTCATCGTTCCCATCATGGGTTCCTCACTTTCGTCGTGTCACTGCTCAACGGCAGCGTCTCAATGCGATTGAATCCGAACTCCTCTACCGTGAACTGCACCGACTTCTGCTTGATGGAAGTCACGTGCAACCGGCCCAACTGCTGACCGATCCGCACGCGGTACTGCTGCTTCGAGAACGAGTCGCGCAGAATCGCGACCGAGTTGCCCCCGGTAGCATCGAACACGACCACGGTCAGCCGCAGATCGCTCAACAGCGGACGGATGTCGCTGGTGCTCATGAGCGACTTGTACGGATCGCGCCGCCCGCCGCCGCTGTAATCGAAAACCTCACGCTGGATCGTGACTTCCGTTGGCATTCCGCTCTTCGCCGACGATGCCCCTGGGCTCACCGTGCCGGCGGATTCACGCGTGACCGTTTGCGCCGGTGCGGGTGCCGGTACCTGAGCGCCACCGGTTGTCGCAGTGACCGCAATTGCCACAGCGGCAACCGCCAATGAACGCCACATGTTCCGAATCATGACGACCTCTCTTTCGGGGCGACCGGTTTGGGCGGCGTCGTGCGTTCGACATAGGTTTGCAGCGTGATCGTGGACGCCAGTGCACGTTTGTCCGACGTTTTGATCACGCCGGGGCGCCCCTGCATGCCGGTCACGATCGAGAAGTGCACGGGAGCAACGATGCGAGCCAATGACCCGACGTTGGCAAGGAAGTCGCCGAACTGGTGATAACCGCCGATGATGGTGATCGTATAGCGATAGGTGTCGTACTTTTCGCCCGGAATCACCGCCTCGGGCGTGACACCGCCAACATCGAGCCCCGCGCGACGGGCGGCCGTACTGACCTCTTCGAGCAACGCCGGGACTTCATTTCCCGTCGGCACCAGTCGACGCATCACCGTCAGCGTCGAACGGTTCTCGGCCGCCTCCGCACGGAGCGATTCGATGCTGCGCGTTGCAAACTCACGCTCGGCGTTGCGATTGGCGTCTTCGAGCTGGGCGACGCGCTGCGAGTCTGCCGCGATTTGCTCGTTGCGGCTGGTGTACGGATAGACGTAGTACGCCACAGCAAGAGCAGCAGCGGCGAAACCGATCATCAGCTTGATCTGGTCGCGCTTGGTGGCAGGGATCAGGGACATGATTTCCTCGGGTCAGCGAACCGGGATGACAAGCGGAGAGGTCCGGACGACCCCCGGGGAGGGCACTTCGTACGACGCCGACAGTTCGAACTGCGTGACGTCCTTGCTGTCGACGATCACGATTTCGGATTTGGTCAGCGATACGCTTTGGATAAACGGCGAGCTTTCCAGCTGGCGCATGAACATCGTGAGCGCCTGGATGTCGACCGTCTGTCCCACGATGCGAAAAGCCAGGTCGGGGTGCACGTTAACGCTGTCGAGGGGCGCCGCCTTGGCCTTCTTGTCCTTGTCTTTGGCCGCCTTGGCCGCCTGCACCACACGCGCGCCCCCACTCGCCGTGTCGGCGCCAGGAGGGAGCGGCATCTTCGTGGTCTGCTCGAGAATCGTGAGCCAGGTGTACGCCGGCAACGCGCGACTGACCTCGTCAAGAATGTGCGCCCAGTTGTAGCGGTTTTCGTCGATCGTGCGAATGATCTGCAGCTGCCGATGCACCGAGTCGCGTTCGGCGGCCAGTTTGCGGCGCGCCTCAAGCACCTTGGCGAAGCGGGTCGAATCACGCACCGCGCGGTCGACCTTGACGCCAAGCTCGCTGGCACGCGCGTTCTGTGACGTGAACAGGATGCCGACGGCCGCGACCGCGACCACGACGGATGTGGCGGCCCCGACCAGCCATGGATCGCGTACGCGCGAGCCAATGTTGCCAAACATCGTCGCGATATCAAACGAGGCCGCGCCGCGAACCGGCTTCTTGCCGCCGGGGAGGAGATTGACTTCGATCATCATGGCGCGATCCTCAGGCGGCGGTGCGGAGAGCGAGGCCCACCGGCAGCATCAGCAGCGGCGCGACTTCGTCAGTGGACAGGAACTCCATGGCGCCCTCGCGGACCGCCACTCTCGCCAGCGGATTCGCCAGCTGAACGGGCATGCGCACGCGCTCCGACAACCAGGGGAGCAGGCCCGGCACGCGGGCACCGCCGCCGCACGCAAACACCGCGCGGATCTGACCGAAATGCCGCGAGGAGGTTGCCAGAAACGTGGCAGCGCGTTCCATGCCGACGGCGATCTCTTCGCCCCGCATCGCGATCACACTGTCCAACGCCATCGTGCGGTCGTAACCGCGCAGCATGGCCTCGGCCTCGTCGCCGTTCACGCCATGCTCGCGTTGCAGATCCTCGCGGAAGCGACGCGTGCCCACCGTCAGATCGCGGGTGAGAATCGGCACGCCCTCATCGAGGATGTTCAGGTTGGTCGCGTCATTGCCGATGTTGAGCAACGCCACCGTTCCGTTCATGGCGTCTGGATGATTGGCCTCGAAGGCGTTGTGCAAGGCAAATGAGTCGACATCGATGATTGACGGTGGCGCGCCGGCGTCGGTGAGCAGCGTTCGTTTGGCCTCCACCAGGTCGCGTTTCGCAGCCACCAGCAGGACACTCATTTCAAGGCCATCCGCGTGCGGATCGAGAATCTGAAAATCCAATTCGACGGATTCCATGTCGAAGGGCACATGCTGTTCCGCCTCCCACCGCATCAGCTCGCGCGCCTGCGCTTCCTTGACGCGTTCGATCGCGATTTTTTTCACGATGACGTCGCGTCCGCCGACGGCGGACACGATGTGCTTGGTTTTGACGCCGGTCGCTTCGAGGGTTTGACGGATGGCGTCTGCAACGATCGCATGGTCCATCACCTCGCCTTCCACGATGGCCGTATCGTTGAGCGGAGTGATGACGACCTTGATCAGCTCGGGGGTACCGCTCGTGTGGTCCATGACGACCGCCTTCACGAGGCCGGATCCAACATCGAGACCGACGGTCAATTTCTTTCGACCGAGGAACGCCATGGCAGTGTGGGGTTGTACGGTGGTGGTCGCGATGTCTGCGCACGTGCGCAACGTGCAGGATCCAACATGCGGACCTGTCCAATTCGGACGATTCTCCCAACTAACGACCGGACACGAACGAAGTAACGCTGCATAGAGGGGGGCGAGCAGGCCCCAGTGCCAACAGTGTGACAGTGTCGGCCCAAGGCGTGCATTTCTTCAGCAGCATCGCACACGCCGCATCCCCACCCACGGATTCCGCTGTTCAGGGGCTGTTCCAGACACCAAACGGCAACCGATTGGGGGTGGCCAGCGCGACCAGTGCACGGCCGACAAGGCAGGGCGCATACGTCACATGTACACCGATACCGAGCTGCGAGCCAAGCGCGGAGACATCGCGAATCACCAGCGCGCCGCGCACGTCGAGCACACCGGCGCTGACATCAACCGCACCACGAACCACCAGCAGACCGTCGACACGGAGTGCGCCACGGATGACCAGATCGCCATCCACCGCGAGCAGTCCAACGTACTGCGAGGTATCATCGACCATCACGGCAGCCGCCTGCTGTATCACACTGGCGCGCCATGACGCCGTAGACGGCACACCGCCGGACACGGTGAGCACCAGCGGATGGGCCCGCGCGATAATCCCCGCGAATCCGCTGTCAAATCGGGCGCGGGACGCGGCAACGGCAGGAACGGTGGTGGCGGCACCGAATAGCAGCGGCGCCACACGCACACTGCTTGACACCGATGCGAGCGCGCCGACACTGGCACTGTCGCGCCACGGACCGCAGTCGTCGCGTGTGGGCTCGAACGCGACCACCTGGTCACGCCCATCTATTGTGGCCGCGTCCAGTGCGACGTCTCCCAGCACCGTGACGGCGGCCAGCAGGGGTACCGATGGCGGATCGAGACGGAGCGCGCGCACGACGGTGCGATGAATGCGCGTCACGTCGCCAACTGCGTCGGCGCGGCGAACCACCGGCGTCGGGACCACCGCACGCGAACGCTGCGTAGCGGCGAGTGCAGCGGCGGTGAGTGTCCCGGTGCGGACCAGGGATACGCGCGTCGTCCATCCATCGACGTCAGGCTCGATCCACTCCACGCGCTCGCCAATCGGCGTCGCCGCCATCGAGTCGGCGCGCCATGTGGCCAGTGCGCGCACGATCGCGGCGTCAGCCGAGTATAGCGCGCGCTGGCTGTCCCATTGCGTGCGGGCACCGCGCGCTGAACGCCACGCTGCTTGCTGCAGCGCCACGCTCATGGTCAGCAGCAACAGCATACCCACCATCACGAGCGGCACGATCATGCCGCGGCGCCGTCGATTCCGGTTGATGAGCGGCCCGCTCATGTCGCACCGCTGCGGTCGGCGCGCAGGGCCACGTCCACCTGCATGGAGTCAATCGTCGTCACACGCGGCGCGGCGCGGCCAGATCGACGGGGCGCGCGCACTTCGATGCGCACACGTGCCGGTGCCGTGCCGGAGGCGCTGTCAACCAACGCCCCCTGCGCGTCATACATCCGGATCACCAGCCCGCGATCGCGCGGTGACAAGAGGGGACCCGCGACCGGCTGCACGACGTCCCATCCCAGCAGTCCTTGGCTTCGACGTCCCAGAAACCAATCCCCGTCGCCGGCACGATAGAGCGAGTAGCGCGTACGCCGGGAAATTCGCACAGGTGCTCCCGTCGCCACGTCACCCGCGATGGAATCGACCAGGGCAATGCGCACCGTTTCCGCCGTCCTCCCGCGCACCAGCGGCGAGCCGTCGCACTCAGTGCCCCGGGAAACGGCGCGGACTATCCCTGACGCAGTGCGCAGTGAATCGGCAGGCGACGATCCGCTCAACCAGACACTCACCTGATCACCCGCCTGCGGTGGTTGGTTCCACACGGTAGCCCGCGGATCGGACGCGGACATCACCGAATCGGCACCAACTAGCAGCAGTTGCGCGCGTCCCAGACGCGCTGCACAACTGAGTCCAACGCCCACGGTGCCGTTGAACTCGACCGCGGTGTCACTCCAGATCACCAGGTCACGCGGTTTGAGGACGCGGAGTTCGGCGGCCAGGATGCCGGTGCTGTGCCGCACTTCGCGTGTTGCGCCCAGCATGCCATCGGCGTGCACAATCTGCCGGTGCGCACCGAGCAACAATTGCACGGCGACGATACCCAGCAACGCCATGAGCGGAAGCGCCACCAGCACTTCCAGCAGCCCGGTTCCTTGTCGCATGCGCGTCACGGGCAACTCCACGCGGCGAGTTCGGACAGTCGTTGGGGCACTGCGCCGACGAGCGGGGAGGGCGACAGCGCAACCCGGACATCGCGTTCGCGCCATCCCGACAGCGGGCGATCGGTCCATCGGACCACGACGTGTGGTCGCACGTCGACTCCGGATGCAACACCGGTGGTGCAGCGTGCGGCAACCGCCGCTTCAATACCCTGGGTGGCCAGCGCCCACGAGTCGGCCGTGAGCTGCGCGGTACGAGTTGACGCCGACGCACTGCGGGCGAGGGCGACCACGACCAGCGCGCTCACATCGAGCAGCAGCATGGCCACCAGGCATTCCACCAGGAGTCGACCGCGGCGTGCGCGGGAGCGGAAAGAAGGGAGTATCGTCACGCCGGCACGATAATGTGTGCTGGCGAAACTGCTTCACCGTTCTATCGCGTGAAGGGCAATTCGGTTGCGTTGGCGATGATCGGCGTGCTGCTGGGTGTTACGGCTGAATCGCGGCGAAGCCGCTCGAGTGCAGTGGGAGCAGGATCACGAATGCCGCACCGCCCTCGCGCGCGCGTTGCACCCAGATCGTTCCGCCGAGGTTCTCGATGGTGCTGGAGACGATGGCGAGCCCGAGACCGGTTCCTTTGCCAGGCTGCTTGGTGCTGAAGAACGGTTCGAAAATCCGCTCCTCGTCTTCGGGCGCCACACCAATACCCGAGTCGGCGATCACCACCTGCAGGAACCGCTGGGGTGATTCCGGACGCGCGAGCCAGGCCAGCGCACGTCGACTCGGACGATGCGTCCAGCGCGCTCGGGTACTGTCCGTGCGTCGCGTTTCCGACGCCTCCCCGATCGCGGTCACGTCGTTGATTTGCGTGCGAATCGCCACCAGACCGTCGCGATCCATCGCATCAACGGCGTTCAGCAGCAGGTTCACGAACACTTGTTCCAGATCGTGTCGTTCGGCGTACACCACGTCAGTGGGCGCCTCCAACTCCACGGAAACTCGATAGTGACGCGTGACCCCCTGGTCGGCCAACAGCCGCAACACGTCGCCAATGACTTCGTCCACCACCACCGGCTTCGGCGTCAGACGTCTCGGGCGCGAGTAATCCAGCAGCCCTCGCATGATCCGATCGATGCGCCCGATCTCGCGGTCGAGCGCGTCCAACGCTTCCGTCGTGCCGGGGATTTTCTCCGTGCGCATGCGCAGCAGGTGCGAGTAGTTCGCGATGGCGGAGATCGGATTGCCGATCTCGTGCGACACGCCCGCGGCAATGCGGCCCATGGTGGCGAGCTTTTCGGCGCGCAATCGCAACTGATGTGACGCCAGCAGTTGCTCCGTCATGCGATTAATGCTGGTCGCCAACTGATCGAACTCGTGCGTCGCGCCCGGCGGTGCGCGCCGAGACGTCTCGCCGTCCGCAATCGCTTCCGCCGCGTCGACGCTTTCGGCGAGCGGTGCTTCGACGAGTCGCCCAACCTGCCGACGGAGCACACTGGTCCACACCAGCGACACGAGGAACAGCAGCACGAGAACCACCGGCCATCGATAGGTCTCGGAGAGATACTCCGTGATCCACATGGTCACGATGACGCCCACCAGCGCCAGGATGCTGACCGAGACGACTGCGACGGTCAGACGGTGGTGGATGCGCGGAAGCTGGGTCGGGAGCACGGCGGAGGATGGCTCCCAGTCTCGCTACGTGCAACTGCCAATGTCACACACGCACGAAGGGCCGGGCAATTGCCCGGCCCTTCGCCGCCACGATTCAGGAGAACCGGGCGATTCCCATGCAATGGCTTACTGGCAGACCGGCTCGCCTTCCGCCTGTCCGGCCGGCACCGACGTGCCCACACCGATCTGGCAGGTCTTGGTGGACGACGCATGCGTCGCCGTGGCCGACCAGCCCGTCGCTGCACCGCTAAACGTCAGGGCAACGCCCGACGAACCCTGCGGAGCGACATACGAGGCGTAGGTGTTGTTGTCCGAGAACGACGCTTCGGCCGCCGATACCATGTTTTTCAGATCCGACTTCATGGCCGTGATGTACGCCTTTTCTTTCGTTTCGGCGAACTTCGGAATCGCGATCGCGGCCAAGATGCCGATGATCACAACCACGATGAGGAGTTCGATCAGGGTAAAGCCTTTGCGTGTCCGGGTCATATGCGACTCTCCAGTTGAGGTCCTCCAGCGTCGGACAGGCATCCGACCCTTCGCCGGCAGAGATTGGCAAGAGGAGTGCCGGACGGGGTGTAGCCATCTAACATATTGATTTAGAACAGGTTACACCTTATCTTGATGAGATGTGCACGCTCAATTCGACCGCGTTGCGCACGATTCGTGGCAGATCGCAAGGCCGTCAAACGACAGGAGGGCCAGGCTTTCGCCTGGCCCTCCGTGCCGCGATTCAACTGAACCGGGCATCCTCACGCGTTGCTTACTGGCAGACCGGCTCGCCTTCCGCCTGTCCGGCCGGCACCGACGTGCCCACACCGATCTGGCAGGTCTTGGTGGACGACGCATGCGTCGCCGTGGCCGACCAGCCCGTCGCCGCACCGCTAAACGTCAGGGCAACGCCCGACGAACCCTGCGGCGCGACATACGAGGCGTAGGTGTTGTTGTCCGAGAACGACGCTTCGGCCGCCGATACCATGTTCTTCAGATCTGACTTCATGGCGGTGATGTACGCCTTTTCCTTTGTTTCAGCGAACTTCGGAATCGCGATCGCGGCCAAAATGCCGATAATGACGACGACGATGAGGAGTTCGATCAGGGTAAAGCCTTTGCGGGTGCGGGTCATCAACAATTCTCCTTTTGGGGGGCGTTCACGGTTGGTCCGTGGCGTGTACAGCAGCCGACACCTTATGGGAGAGGCAAGCTGCGAGCCAAGGGGGTCCAACCAATGAAACGCATTGTCGTACAATCACTTGCATCATTTTCACGCCACTGGTTACGGTTCCTTGCATCTCTCGTTTCGCAAGGACTCCTTGCAGCGTGCAACACTCAGCTCCGCCGCTGATGGCGTGACGGCGATCGCCGCCAGCACGCCGATGATGATTGTCACGATCAGAAGTTCGATCGTCGTGAATCCGTTGCGGTCGCGCACTGGTCAGGCCTCTCCGTATCGAGCGAGTTTGCGGTACAACGTTGACGGATCGATGCCGAGCATATCGGCCGCGCGCGTTTTGTTGCCGCCTTCGTTCTGCAACACCCATTGGATGTAGGCGCGCTCGATTGCCTCAAGTGTCGGCGAGGTCGGCGCCCGTTCGCTGACCAGCGCCTCGGCGCGTCGCGCCGTGATGCGTTCCGGGAGGGCGTCCGGACCAATGACCGCACCGGACGACAGGATCACGGCGCGTTCCAGGGCGTTCTCGAGTTCGCGCACATTCCCGGGCCATTGATACGCCAGCAGGATATCCAGCGCCCCGTCGCTGAGTGTCTTGACCGGCTCCTGACGCTGCACCGCGCTCCGGGCCAGAAACGATTCGGCCAGCACGGGCACATCGTCCGCGCGGTGCCGCAACGGCGGCAGGTGTACCGCAATCACATTGAGCCGATAGTACAGGTCGGCGCGGAAATGCCCGCGCTTGATCTCCTCTTCGAGGTCGCGATTCGTCGCCGCAATCACCCGCGCGTCAACCGACTGCGCTTCGGTGGCGCCCACCGGAATCACTTCGCGTTGCTGCAACACGCGCAGCAATTTGACTTGTGTGGACGGCGTGGTTTCACCGATTTCGTCGAGAAAGAACGAACCGCTTCCCGCTGCGGCAAAGAGTCCGGCCTTGTCCTTGATGGCGCCGGTGAATGAACCTTTCACATGTCCGAACAGTTCGCTTTCGAGGAGTGACTCCGGCAATGCGCCGCAGTTGATCGAAAGGAACGAATGCTCGGCGCGCCTGGAGAGTTCGTGGATGTACCGTGCGATGACTTCCTTCCCCGTTCCCGATTCGCCCGTGATGAGCACCGTGGAATCGGTGGGGGCGACCGTTTCGGCCAGCCGGAGCACATCCACCCATGACTTGCTGCGCCCGATGGGACGCAGCGACGAGGTTCGCTCGTGGCGACGGATCTCCTGCTTCAGCTCATGATTTTCCGCGCGCAACCGGCGATGTTCCGACGCGCGACGGAGAATGGCCAGCAGTTCGTCATTCCGGAATGGCTTCTGAATGTAGTAGAATGCGCCCTCGTTCACTGCCTGCATCGCCGACTGCAGCGTTGCCTGCGCCGTCATCAGGATTACCGGCACCTCGGCGTCCAACTGACGCGCCGCGCTCAGCACCTGGACACCACCCACGTCGGGCATGCGCACGTCGGTAAGGACAATGTCGGGGCGCAATTCGGTCATGCGCTCGATTCCCTGCTTTCCCCCCAGCGCGGTGAACGGAACAAACCCTTCATGCTTGAGGAGGATGCGCAGGGAATCGAGGATACTCGACTCATCATCCACGATAAGCACGCGCGGCGTCAGGCCTGCGGTCTGAGCGGGAGCGATCATGCAGCAACTCCAGTGAGAGATGTCTCGGCGACCGGCGTTGCCGGAAGCAATATTGTAAAGCGGGTGCCACGGGCGAGCGCATCAACGAGCACCACACCGCGATGCGCTTCGACGGCACGATGCACGACGGGCAAGCCCAGTCCCGTTCCACCGACTTTTCCGGTGACGAAGGGTTCGAACATGCGTTCCCGCAGATCCTCGGGGACGCCGGTTCCATCGTCGGACACGCTGATCGCCACCTGCATCGCCAGCGGCACGCGGTGCGTGTCGGGCGTCACGCGTTGCACGCGCACCTGCACCCGACCGGACGGACCGACCGCCTGCACCGCGTTGAGCACCAGATTGAAAACCGCCCGATGCAGCAGATCTTCGTCGCCCTCGAGCGACGGCGTTCCCGGGTCCACCACCACGGTAACATCCACCCCGTCGGCGCGGTCGGGATGCGACGATGCCAATGTTGTGGCCGCGGTCACGATCGCCCCCACGTTGAGCCATGCCACCACGGATACCCGCGGTCGCGCGAAATCAAGGAAATCGCCGAGCAATCGGCTCAAGCGATCCGCCTCGCGAACGACAAGGTCGTGCAACACGCGCTCATCGTCGTCGACCGGACGCGCCTCGAGCGCGCGCCGTCGCGCCAACTGCTCGGTCGCGCTCCGAATCGAGGCCAGAGGATTGCGAATCTCGTGCGCCAGCGACGCACTGAGTTCCGCCACGGCTTCGAGTCGAGCGGCGCGCACGTGTAGCGACTGGAGTCGCTTGTGGTCCGAAATGTCCTGAAAGATGGCGGTCGCTGTGTGCCGCTCACCGCTCTCATCGGCGTCCGAGACCGTTGTCGTAACCCCGATCTCGACGTCACCCGTGGCCCGGCGGATATACCCCTCCGCGCGCGTCGTTCGAATCCCTTTGTTCGACGAGTTTTCGAGTGCCTGCGCGAGTTGCGGCGACACCAACCGAAGCGCCTCGAGCACGGGACGTCCGGTGAACGATCGCAACTCCACTCCCAGCAACTCGGTTGCCGCAGGGTTTGCGTAGAGCAGTTGCCCATTCGTGTCGACCGTCACGATTCCCGAACGGATGGTACGCAGGATATCCGCGGCCTCCAGTTGGACCTTGACCAACTGCGCCGCCAGTTCATCACGGCCATCACCGGCCTGTCGCAATCGGATCGACACAAGACCGGAGCCAATCGCCACGATCATGAAGACGCCCACCTGCACGGCCATCCCAATCGGCGCGACGCCTGGGCGCAGCCATATCACATCGGCGGCGTACATCGCGCACGCGCCGACGGCGACGGCCAGCCCCCCGCGGAAAGGGAGGAGCAGTGCGCCGCTCACGATGACGAGGATGTAGAGCGCCGCGAACTGCGAGTTCCATCCACCGGTAATGTGAACAATAGCGGTCACGAGTCCCAGATCGACCGCGCACTGAATACCGTAAAACGTCGCGCCGTTCGGCCGCTTTTCGACCTCGCTGTACATGGCCGACGCGACGGTCGTCATGGTGGCCACCGCAAAGATCAACGTGGCGATCAGCGTGTCGTTCGGCTCGGCGCGGTTCCAGACGAATACGGCGGCCACCAGAATCGCGCAGGACAGCACGACACGCCCCAGCCAGACCCAGCGCACCATGCGACGCGGATCGAGCGACGGCGAGATCGCAAACTGGCCCAGAGCGGGGGTGTATCGCACCGACGACACGCTGTCGGCCAACGCGTCGAGCGCGCCGGACCAGACCGGATAGAGGAGTGCTCCGACACCCGACTCGCATTTTGCAGGACGCACGACGCGTCGGACGGCCTGGAGTCTTGCAGATTGCATGGGTTCGGCGGATTCACTACCCTGACGAATCACCCGCCCGTCCGTTTCCTTTCGGAATGATCGACGCCGCATTGCCCAGCCAACTGCCAAACGACCTGACTTTTTCCAGTAGCGTGATGCGCCTGTCACTGGTGCTCATACTGGTGTTGCTCAATGCGTTCTTTGTGGCCGCGGAGTTTGCGCTGGTGGCTGTACGGCGCAGCCGCATCGACCAGATGGCGGCCGAGGGTGATCGTTCAGCCCAGGTCGTCCAACGCGCACTGACGCAGTTGGATCGTTACATCTCCGGCACACAGCTCGGCATCACCTTGGCGTCGCTGGCGCTGGGGTGGATCGGCGAGCCCGCCATCGCCGTGGTCGTCGACCGCGGGTTGCATCTGGTGGGGATCGAACCGGCACCGGGTGCGCTGCATACTGCGGCGGGTATCGGCGTCGCGTTTCTGGTGATCACGTTTCTGCACATCGTGCTCGGTGAGCTGGCGCCAAAGTCCATCGCCCTCGCCAAGCCGGAGATGGTGAGCCGCGTGGTGGTGCGCCCCCTGATGCTGTTTTCGCGGGTCATGTCGCCCTTCATCGGATTTCTCAATGGCACTGCCAATCGATTGCTGAAGCTGCTCGGCGTGGCGCCCGCCTCCGAAGGCGGGCATGTGCATTCGCCCGAAGAGCTGCGCCTGCTGGTTATGCAGGCCCGCGCTCATGGCACCCTTGAGGAATCCGATTCCGCGATGTTGGCCGGTGTCTTTGATTTTCACAATAAGCGGGCGTTTGACATCATGCGTCCGCGCACGGAGATGGTCGGCGTTGCCGATGACGTCGGGCGCGAGGAGTTGGTGCAGATTCTTCGCCGCGAGCGGTACTCGCGCTATCCGGTCTATCACGATACCGTCGATGACATCGTCGGGGTGTTTCTGGCAAAGGATTTCTGGTTGCATGACGATCCCGCGCACTTCGAACTGCGCGAGCACCTGCGCGAGCCCCTGTTCGTGCCTGCCACGCGGGCCGCCGAACGCGTGCTCGAAGACCTGCGCCGTACGCGCGCTCATCTGGCCGTGGTGCTCGACGAGTACGGCGGTACCGCGGGCATCATCACGATGGAAGATCTGATCGAGGAGGTGGTCGGGGATATTGCCGACGAGTACGATCCGCTGTCCCGCGATGCGCTGCTGTTCGAAGGCGTGCTCGAACTGGCGGGTTCGATGTCATTGGTCGACGTGCGCTCCAATCACAAGCTGCCGATCCCCGAGGGCGACTGGACCACGCTGGGTGGATACACCTTTGCCATGCTCGGTCGACTCCCGCACGTCGGTGACCGGGTTTCGTATCACGGTGGTGAACTGGAGATCGTCGCGATGGACGGGCGTCGCGTGGCCGCGCTCCGCGTGCATCGCCGGGCCGATGGCGTCGTTGACGTGCACGTTTCGCGATGAGCCACTCCGACGAGAACGCCGAGGGCGATATACTCCGTGCGACGACTGGCCTCGACGTCGCACCAGGCGTTCGCATTCCCGAGGCCGAACTGCTCGTGCGCGCCATCACGGGATCAGGACCCGGCGGTCAGCATGTCAATCGCAGTGCCACCCGCATCGAACTGCGATGGAACGTCCGGACGTCCTTCGCGCTCAATGAGGTCCAGCGCACGCGGGTGATGGCGAAGCTGGCGTCGCGACTCGACAGCGACGGCATGATGCGCATCGTCGCCGGCGAATTTCGCAGCCAGCAGCAGAATCGCCGTGCCGCATTCGCGCGACTGAGCGCGGTCGTTGGCCGGGCGCTCGTCGTGCCACCGTCACGCAAGGCCACCCGTCCCACGCGTGCGTCGGTGGAGCGTCGGCTGGACGACAAACGGCGGCGCGCCGATACCAAACAGGACCGACGCCGCGGCCATGACGACTGATCGGTCGCCGGCGGTGATTGGTGGCATTCCGGCCACCGGGGCCATCGCCCGAACTGCCACCAATATCAAGAATGGCGGGCACACGCCTTGACGAAATCGGCGGCCGTTCTTTTTCGGCGCGGCCGAACGATTCAAGGAAGCGCTTGGCGTGGCGTGCGCGATGGGACCGTGCTGATGCTGTCGGGTCTGCAGTCGCAGCCGCTGTCGGCACTGGCGCGCGACGGATTGCTCGCGGAGGTTGGCGAAGGGTGCATATTCGTCGGCATCGACGACGCGCTGTGGGCCGCGCGTCATCGTGGGCGCGCCCGCCGTTCCCTCGCCGGGCGACCTCCCTCGGGTGGTGGCGAATCCGACGCCGACCGACGGCGTGCTGATCAGAAAACCACCACGTTCGCCCCCAGATAGTACGTGACAAAGTCGGCGCGACCGCGCAGGGGAATCGGGTCGCGGTTCGAGTTGAACGCCTCTTCAACGCGTT
>JANOKE010000290.1:0-1960 GCA_031419135.1 Gemmatimonadaceae bacterium | reverse complement strand
GCCGCATGGGGAAACACCAGACGCGGTGCGCAATCATGACGCGCTCAAGGGTCTCGACATTCCGCGTACCGGGCAAGCGGGAAGTGTCGGCACACTCGTCACCAAGACGCTGGTGATCGCCGGTGATCCGCAGGTTACCACGGTCGCGCCACGTCCGCGTGGCGCGATGCTGCGCGCGTATGACAAGGCCACGGGCAAGGAAGTGGGTGGGGTGTTGCTTCCCGCACCGCAAAGTGGGTCTCCCATGACGTATTCGGCGAACGGTCGCCAGTACATCGTGGTGGCGGTGAGTGGTGGACCCTATTCGGGCGAGTATATCGCGTTTCGCCTGCCAACGGCCAACGCGCGCTGAGCATGACGCGGCGCCCATGCGCGACCACGCGCGCGCTGATCGTGCTCATCGCCATCGTGTTGGTGCCGGCGATTGCCGGGGGCGCGCGATTCAATCGGTCACCCGAGTCGGCGCAAGGGCACGATCGATCCACCTGGGACAGCGTCTACACCGTCGAACAGGCCACACGTGGCCAGACCGCCTACAATCAAACATGTGCGCGCTGTCATAAGGAAACGCTGACCGGTGGCGACGAGGCGCCGGCGCTGACCGGCAGTGCATTCATGAGCGGATGGAACGGACAGTCACTCGAAGAACTGCACGAGCGCGTGCGCACCACCATGCCAACTGATACGCCTGGCGTGTATGGTCGGCAGCAAACCACCGACGTGATAGCCCACATGCTGCGCTTCAACGGATTTCCCGCTGGTCAGTTGGAACTGACGCACGAGAACGATGCGTTGAAAGGGATCCGGTTCGTCGCGACGAAGCCGTAAGGAGGCGTTATGAAGTGGCTTGCCGGTATCGTCACTGTCACCATGCTGGCCACGCCATCGGGCGCGATGGCACAACGATCGCGCGTCAACCGTCCCAACATTCTGTATATCATGACCGACGATCATGCCGCGCACGCCATCGGTGCGTACGGATCGCGCGTCAACACCACGCCGCACCTTGACCGGCTGGCGCGCGAGGGCGCCATGCTCACGAGCGTGTTCGCCACCAACTCGATCTGTACGCCAAGCCGGGCCGCGATTCTCACCGGTCAGTATGCGCACATCAATGGCGTGACCGTGTTCAATCGGTTCGACAGCGGGCGTATGACGGTTGCGCGACTGATGCAGCGGGGCGGCTACTACACCGGCATGGTTGGCAAATGGCATTTGGGCAGCGATCCGGTGGGTTTTGACCGGTGGGAGATCCTGCCCGGCCAAGGTGTGTATTTCGACCCGGTGTTCTATACCGCCACCGGCGAGACCACGTATACCGGACAGTACGCGACCAACGTCATCACCGATCGCGCGCTCGATTTCCTGAAGCAACGTCCGCGCGACAAGCCGTTCTTCCTGATGGTGCACCACAAGGCGCCACATCGGCCGTGGGAACCGGACGACGCACACGCCGCGCACTTCGCCGGACAACGCATCCCGGAGCCCGTCACCTTCTGGGATGCCTACAACACGCGCACGGATGCGCTGCATGAGAACCAACAGCGTGTCGCAACCGATCTCACCAATCGCGACCTCAAGATCACGCCGCCTCCCGGCCTCGCCGGACCGGCGCTGGCGCAATGGCGCACCATCAAGCCGGACTCCGTTACCACCGTGGTTGAAGGAAAGACGGTCACGTTGCGAGGGGAACCGTTGATTCGCTGGAAGTATCAGCGCTACATGCAGGACTACCTGGCCACTGTCCAGTCGGTGGACGACAACGTGGGCCGCGTGCTGGCGTATCTGGATGCAGCGGGACTGGCGCGCAACACGCGGGTGGTCTACACCAGCGATCAGGGATTTTTTCTGGGCGACCACGGACTCTTCGACAAGCGATTCATGTACGAAGAGTCGATTCGCATGCCGTTCCTGGTGCGCTGGCCGGCGGGCATTGCGCCTCGCACCACAAGCAGCGCGA
>JANOKE010000289.1:0-1083 GCA_031419135.1 Gemmatimonadaceae bacterium | reverse complement strand
GGCGGCAGCAACAAGTCAAAGATCACGTGGATCAACACGACGGCCAGCACATGGAATCTGTTGGCCAAACCCTTCCTGCCAACGAGCACTTCGGCCGGAGCCGTTGGCACCATCACGGTCACGGACGCCAACGGAACACGGACCATCCAGTCTACGAATGTGCCGGTCGATGGAAAGATTGGTGACTGGCCGATGACCAGGTATCCGTTGCTCGCGGCGATCGACGGAAACCCGGGCATACCAGCAGCACGCGCGGTGAGTTTCGCTCTCGCGTCAACGCCCACCGTGAATGCGACCCCCACCTGCGTGTCACTGGGGGCGATCGGCGTGACGCTGAATGGGGTCGTGATGTACAACTCGATCGACGGGCGTGGCAACGACGCCGCGGCCAATGAGATTCTCGACATTTACGGCGGACACCCGGCGAATACCGACTATCACTACCACTCGGTGCCGGAACGCTTCGACGTCACGTTGGGCGCGGATGGCCACTCCGGAATCGTTGGCTACATCCGCGACGGGTTCCCGCTCTACGGATACCGCGGCGTTGGTGGTTCCGAAATCACGAATGCCGATCTTGACGTGTGTCACGGGCACACGCACGGAACGCTGGGCTATCACTATCACGCGACGATGGAGTATCCGTACACCATCGGTTGCTATCGCGGCACGCCGCGATAAGTACGTGAACGTTACAAACGATGATTCGCACACTCGCCACTTCGCTCTCGCTTGCCATCCCGGTGTGCGATTCTGCATCCAGCTTGCGCCACCCAGGTGCCATTTGCCATACAGTGCTGGGGCATAGCCCGCCGACGTGAGCAACTCGGCCAGCGTCACCTCCCACAGCGTGACGCCGGTGTTCTGTGCCGCCCCCAAGCGAATGGCGTGGCGGTTTGTCGCGCTGCATGTTTGCGCACCGATCGGTCTGCACTGCGGCACGCCGACAGACCGAGCATGTCCACCCCTACAGGCCAGCGCCGAGTGAGTAACGATCCCGATCGTCTTCGCGCGGCCCTCGCCGACCGCTATCGCATAGAGCGCGAGCTCGGCGCCGGCGGGATGGCAACAGTCTATCTCGCC
>JANOKE010000288.1:0-8535 GCA_031419135.1 Gemmatimonadaceae bacterium | reverse complement strand
ACACTCAATCCGTACAACTCGGCCAAGACCGTCGGCGGCAGCAGTGGTGGCGCGGCCGCTGCACTCCGATGCGGCATGGTACCGATTGCCGGCGGAAGCGACACCGGTGGTTCTCTCCGAAATCCAGCGGCATACAACATCGTCGGCTTTCGCCCCTCGCCAGGTCGCGTTCCTGATGATGACGGTTCGTGGTCCCCGCTCTCCACGGGCGGACCCATGGCCCGCATCGTCGCCGATGTGGCGCTGTTTCTGAGCGGTATGGTCGGACATCACAACCCCGATCCACTGTGTCTCAACGATGGCGGCGAAACATTCCGGGCGCCACTTGCGCGCGACATGAAGGGCACGCGCATCGCGTGGTACAAAGATCTCGGCGGGATCCCATTTGAATCCGAGATCACACGCGTCGTCAACGCCAATCGATGAACATTCATCGACCTCGGCTGCACCGTGGACGAGGCGGAGCCCGACTTCACCGGCGTCGACGAGGCGTTCCCCATTCTGCGTCACCTTTCACGCGAACTACGCGCGGTCTGCCCGCGAGAACGCCACGATGTTCAAGGACACGGTGAGAAACGCAACGCAAAGCAACCGCGGCAGATCCGCGCGCAACAGACGAGCGCTCGTGCTGAGCGCCAGGTTGTGGTACTTGCACCCCGCGGTGGCGAACTACGTGTAATCACCCAGCGTTTCGGGTCGCAATCTGCTCGCGTACTGCGAGTGGGACACGTTTGCGACGGTGCGATTGGTGGGGCGATTGACGCGAGAGAGCGATCGCGATTGACATCAGCATTCAATTGGACTAAGCTTAGTCCATATGAAAACCGTCAACATCCACTACGCCAAGACCAACTTGTCACGCCTTGTCGAGGAGGCCGTGTCGGGTGACGACATCGTGATCGCCAAAGCCGGTAAGCCCATGGTGCGGCTTGTCCGCGTTGCGGTGTCCGACGCACCACGCGCCCTCGGTCAGCTCGCCGGCAGCGTCGTCGAAGCTGTCGATTGTTGGGGACCGGATTCCGAGATCGAAGCGTTGTTCTACGGCGAGCCCGCTGAACCGAAGCGGAAGCGACCAGTCGCCGAACCGAAGCCAAAGCGCAAACGGTGAACATTTTGCTCGACTCGCATGCGCTCCTCTGGGCGCTGCACGCGCCGGACCGGCTAACTGCGAGCGCGCGGGCGGCGATTCGCGATGTCCGCCATGCGGTGTATTTCAGCGCGGCATCGGCGTGGGAGCTCGAAATTAAGGCCGCGAAAGGCAAACTCACGCTGCCAGAAGGTTGGCTCGCCGCCGCCGTTGACGCCGGCTTCCTGCAAATCCCGGTCACCGCCAGCGTCGCGCAGGCCAGTGCACGCTTGCCGTGGCACCACAGTGATCCGTTCGACCGGGTGCTCGTCGCGCAGGCCGTCGAGCATGGGCTCGAGATCGCTACCCGCGACGCCTGGATCGGAGCGTACGGCGTGCGGGTGATTGCCTGCTAGCGTCTGCGAGCGTTAGGCTGGCCCACGCGCGTAATCCCTTAGGGCGGTCTGTTTGATGGCAACGGTGTGGAGTCGGCGCAGGCACCGGCGCGAACGGTACCGGCGCGCCACCCTCCTCGGCGCGGGTCACGCCTTCGACAGTGGCTTTTTGCGCAATTGCGTCGGGCGCCGCACCAATGCCGAGTACCAGCACGTCGGCAAGCGACGCGATCGGACGGCAGCCAGAGTGCCGGTGAGTGGCCATTTGGAAACGCCGAAGTCATCACCGACCCACTGGGCATCGTCTCGTAGGGCACATCGGGGATGCCTGCAAATCGCTTCGCCAAGCCTGCACGCACATCAGCTTTCCCAACGCCGCGAGGAATGCCTTCGAAAGTTCCACCGTCACGCGCTCGTACAATTGCTGACTCCGTGCAAGAGTTGTGAAAAGGAGTGATGGTCAATTTCGTCGCCGCGGCACTACAACACCAACGACGTTATCCTCCCTGTCGCGGTCGATCAGTTTGCGATAAGGATCGATTCCCGCGCGAGCCGGCTCCCTGGGAATGGTGACCGTGATCGTCTGTGCGCCGCTCTCGATGCGGTGTCGCTGCAGATACGCCGACGCCGTCGGCACGCGTCTTCTTCGCCACAACGTCCAGCGTCACGAGATACGCACCGTTGCCGCTGGGTTGAACGGATGCGTGCCTGGTCTTTACCTCCCAGAGCGTGATCGTCTCGAACATGTCCTTCAGCACGTACTGCAGCGAGTCAGGCGTGGCGGCGCGAAGCTCTGCGAATTGATCGAGCGCTGTCGGGTATGGCGGCCCTGACCGGCGGTACTCTTCCCGATCGTCAATGCCGACGACGGAACCAGCGTGATCGGCATCTATCGCATCACACGAACGGCCAGCGGGAAGTAGCGGGCGCGTTCGCTCGCGTCAGACTTCGATCATGGCGGTACCCGCGCGCCTCGAACGCCTCGCCGACACGACGTCTACCAACTCGCACGACCGCCGATCAGCATACCGCCCATCACGAGTACTCCGGTCCGCGACATCACCTAGCCTTCGGTGCCGCTCGTCTGCCCGGCGTTGACGATCCATGGCGTGCCGAATTGATCGATGAGCATGCCAAACCCTTTCGCCCAGAAGGTCGCTTGATACGGCATCTGCACCTTGCCATCCTGCGCAAGCGCGCTGAACACACGGTCACCCGCGGCGACGTCGTCGAAGTGCAGGGCGACGCAGAATCCCGCCGGCATCGTGAACTGACCTGGGGGCGCGTCGGCCCCTTGCAGCACTTGATCGCCGATTTGCAGCGTTACGTGCATGACCCGGTCGAGCGCGCCTGCCGGCGCGGTCGACGCCATCGGCGACTCCCCGATCGTCTGAATGAATGCAATGTGCCCGCCGAGGATTCTCTCGTAGAACTCGAAGGCTTCACGGCAGCGGCCGTCGAACGCAAGATATGGGTTGAGCTTCATCGATTTTTCGTAGGGGAGAAGGAAGAGTACGGTCATTCGGGGTCTGCCCTCAATGCATCTGGGCGAGTTGCAGCGGGAAGACGTCCTTCCGGCGCTCGGCCGGCCGCTCTCAGCGATCGCCCGGTTTGCTGGGTGCCGCGGCAAACGCTGCACGCGATCTTAAGCGAGGCGCAGCCCGTGACGCGCCGAAAGGCGTTGGCCATCGAACGGCGAGGTGCGCCAGCGGCACTGCGTCGACGTCCGACTAGCGCACGCGCACACCTACGAGCCACGGGCGGATGGTGAGTTTGTCGCCCCGGTACCGAGGCACCACCAGTTGGTGCGCGCCCACGACGACGCCAACGTGGCGCGTCGGGAATCCGGCGACGTCCAGTTGCGCCACCACAGCGCCAACGCGCGGCCCATCCGCGCGAAAGGCGCCCGCGCCGAGGCCGCCGCGCAGCTCCAGATCGTCCGTCGGCGCGCTGACGAGACCGACCACCGCCGTGGCACCGGTGAAGGCGGGAGAGGTTGACTTGCAGCCGCCGCGTGAACTGCGCGCGCAGTAGGGTTCGTTGCCCTTGGCTAACGCCACTCCGTCCGCGGCCAGTTCGACGAAGTACCGCACGTGCGCTCCGCGCCCGAATCGCAGGCTCGCCGCCAGCCGTGCGCCAACCATCCAAGGGTCCTTGAATTCACCGCCCTGTCCGGTCGCGCTGCCCACCGTGGCGTCTAACGCAACGCTGCGCGGTCGTTGCGCCGCGACCAGCGCGGGCGTGAACACGCCAAGGGCGATCATTGATCTCGCGAGCGGAGTTTCGGGTGCTTTGCGTCATTTGCAAAATCCGAGAGGTCGTGGCAGTGCGCGCACCAAAAACCAAGCGCGTTTAGCCCACGCTCATGATGTCGAGCAACGTGCGCGCCGGAACACCGTTGAGAAAACGTACGTCTGTGAACACCTGGCCGGCTGGCTCTGATTCGTGTCCGGCATGAGCGTGGACCAACCGCGCTCGAACGCGGTCTCGACGTCGTGGTGCGGGAAGTTACTCCGCAAGGGAGCGGGCGTGCCCTGATCAAACAGCGCGCGCACTTATGCAGCCAAAACGGCGCACTCACCGATGTGTACGACACCACCATTGTCGTCCCAGAGTCGCACGCCGTCAGCCAGATCACTTGATGTCTGTTGGCTGCGCATCGTCTCAACGGGGTTCGCGATTGCGCGCCAGTTTCGCCGCAAGTGCCTCCGATCCGGCGAAAGTGAACGCGGCCTTTTCGCGACCGGGACCCGTTCCGAATTCCGCGTTGTAGTGCGTACCCTTTCCTGGATCGTAGTCGAGCCTCAGTCGCCAGTACGGTTTCGTTGTCGCACTAACTCCAACCTCGCTGCCCGCCATGACGCCCAGACGGCCGATCTCGATCTTGCGCTGCGGACCGAACTCGACGCCACGCTCCTCAAGCCACTTGATGGCGGCATTCCTCGCCTGCTCAATACTTTGACTGTGGAAGATCGGCTCCATAGACTCCTCGTCGTTGATTGTCCTCCGAACGCCGGGTTGTGCTGCCACCGCTTCAATAGTGCGACCCCGCAGCGGCCGCCACCATGGCGCGGTCGTCAGCACAAGTCAGGCAGCGCGCTCAGACGCACTCCTCGACAGGGCCACCATTGGATCGGACCACCACCAGCCAGCGATCGCGCGACTGCGCCGGCATGATCGTTCGAATACAACAGGCAAGCGTCGCGGCGGCGATCGCGGACGTCTGTTGGAGCCGCATCTTCATCTCTCGGTAGTGGTCAATGCTGGCTCGGCATTCTTACGATCCGGCCTTTGCGGTGCGGCGTCTCATCCGAGGCCACCATGATGTAGCACATAGTGGCCTACCATAGCACCTGGCCGGCGGCTGGTGTTCCTCGTCGCCACCGCTGTTCCACGTGGCCTCAGCAAGCCGCTGTGAGGTCTGTTACAACGTGTCAGCGGGGGCGACCCTCCAGCCAGCGGGCCAGGCGAGCACCGGCGGTCGAGTCCCTGGCCGTGCTTGAGTCAATCCACTCACGATACTGAGGTAGGGTCTTGAGGTACGTGAGATAGCGCGGGTAGCTGCCCGGGTCGCGGCCGTCGAGAATCTCGACCGCCGTCTGCACCGTTGCCGCCGCGAACGCGCGCCATATCCGTCGACCGAACGCGGGCGTTGCGAGATGCGGTGCACCAAGGTAGCCGGGCCATTCCGCCCGGCGGGCGACCGCGAAGGCCTCCCCATAATTCGCACCGGCGATCGGCGGAGCGGTGCGGTAGCCTGGGGCAACGAGGTCGGGACGGAGGTACAGCATCAGGCTGTGTTCATCCATCCCGGCGTGCAACGACAGCCCATCAGCTGCCTTCTGCGCCGACGTCATGACTGACATCGCACCGCCCCATCCGCCCAGCACCGGGAGCAGCCCCCACAGATTGACCATGGTGCCACCGTATGTGTCGCGGAAAAAGTCCGCGGCGTCATCGAGCGCGCCGATGTGAAGGGGCGACCCGTGCACATGCACCAAAAGCACCCAGCGAAACCCCTGTGCGCCCAGCTCACTCGCAAGATCCACAAACGCCGCCCGCAGCGTAGACGGGCGCACCGCATACGTGCCGGGGAATGTGTACTGGCGTCCAATCTCATTGGACCCGCTGGCACCTACCGACACCGGCGGAAAAACCAAAGCCGTCCAGCCGGGCCGACGGCGCACGATGCCAGTGGCCAACTCACTCGTGAGGCGGGCACTGAGCACTCCGTCGGTGAACGCGGGGAGGTACGGCCCGTGCTCCTCCAGCATGCCGCCCTGGAGAATGACCACTGTGCGCGCGCGATCGAGCGCGCTGATCTGCGCCGTATTTAGGTCCGCCACATGCCGGACTTGTGCCGACCCCGCCCGGCTGAGGACGAGGGCGGAGATTATCAACACACCGACTCGACGTCTCATCCAGGCTCCCGCAATCCAAAGGACATAACAGCTGCACGGTGCCATCGTCACCTGCTTTTGCCTCAATCATTCATGTCGGCCACGATGTCCACAAGGACTCCGCGACGATCGCCGTCCTCCCGGCGGACGCCTCGGCGCCGACGCGCATTCGCAGTATCCAATGACGTCGCCAAACAGCGGCGCGTCGTTGAGCGCCACATGAAGGATGGCGATATGAGGCGAGCGGCGCCGGTTAGGTGCTCCAGCGCGCCATGCCAAGACCGTAGGGAACCAACAACGGGGCGGCATGTATACAAGCGGCGCGGTTCAATCCCTCCTCCTCCTTCACGATCCGACTATGCGTGGTTCCATCATCCTGTGCGCCTTGGCGCTCACCGCATGCGGCAGCGACGAAAGTCCATCGGGCACCAACACGTCACCCACCGAGATCACCGACGCCCAACTGAGCGCGCTGACCCGTGTGACCTCGGGATTCCAGTTTTACAAGTTCCGGTTGGACACGCTCCAACGTTCAACGGCTTCTGGACACAGCGAGGCACGTTTGCGGACCCGCTACAACGGCAAGGCGGCGGAACAGCTGGACGCCAGCGGCAAGGTGCGGGCGGGCGCCAACTTTGCCGATTCGTCGTTGATCGTGAAGGAACTCATCGTCGGCGGTACGCTGAGTCGCTATGCAGTGATGTTCAAGCTTCGTGGCTCGTCGAACGCCGGCAACGGCGGCTGGCTCTGGGCGTATTACGCTCCGGACGGTTCGCCGCAAATCGGCATCGCGGGCCGTGGCCAAGCGTGCCAAGCGTGCCACAGTGCGGGGCTCGACTTTACGCGTATGAACGACTCGCATCCATAATACGATCGCCTCCACGGTGCTGCCGCGTGGGCCCGTGACACCGAGGCCGTCGTCCACACGGTGCTGGGCCGGGATGCCAACGGTGGTCCCTCGACAGAAGAAGCATTCCAAGCCCTTGTGCCTAAACCCGTGATCGCTATGCAGCAGTGTCATGCGTAACGTGGCAGATGGCAACTGAACAGCAACCCCTCGTTCGGACGCGGCGGGAGAGGTGGCTGTGGGCCTGACTTGGTGCGACGGCTGGAGTCCGAAACGCGAACAGCGCCCGCGTATCCAATGCGATACGCGGGCGCTGCCAACGACATTCACACTGCGAGGTCAGTTCAGCGGGCAGATCCGGCCATTCACGTCGGTCAGGGCCTCAAACTCGTTTTTCGTCGGCTCGTACACGCCGCTGGCGTATGCCGCGTTGAACTTGGAAATCACCTGCGCCTCTGTCAGTTCAAAGTTCACTCCGGGGGAAGCGGCGTTCAGCAATGCTGAGACCGTCTGGCGGCCGAGCGCATTCAAGCCACCACCGCCTTGTGAAACCACCTGCTGCAACGTCTTCCCTGGGAAGGCATTCGCGAACACTGAGCTGAACAGCGTGCCCGGTGCGTACGGTGCCGGCCACCCACTGTGGTTCTTCCAGTAGCCCGGCGAGCAGCCCTGTCCAGCGCTGGGCGACGGCACCGGCTTCGGGTCGACCCACCAGATGTAGTCGTTGTAGTCGGAGTCGTACAGCGGGTTGTCAGCCAACAATTCAAGCTTCTTGTCCTCCGCCCCCACCAGATACCTGGACTGGGCGGCGTTGAGCATCAACGCGAACTGCTGCTCCGGCAGAGCAGTGAAGCCACCGGTGGCATCGGAGCAGTGCGTGTCGGTACCCACACAGCCGCCACCCGCTGGATTGAAGGCGTTCTTGATATACAAGCCCCAGTTCGCAGCCGAGTTGATGACGACGGCGTTGTCGAGCGTGGAACTTCCCCAGGCGGCGATCGGGTGGAGAGTGTAGACGCCGCCGCTGACCGTGAACCAACCGACTTCACTATTTTCGCCGTGGTAGGCGCCCTTCAAGGTGACCGTGTACTCGAAGCCGCCCTTGAACATGAACCCGGCGGCATCGCGCGCACCTGCGCCGTCCCCGAAATACGTCGAGAAGCCGCCCTGTCTGGCGTCGGAGCCGGCAGCTTCGTTGGCGCAGTCGCCGCTCAAGCTGCCGGTGGCCCAGAAGCCGACGTTGCAGGCCTCGATGGATACCCTGTCGGCCGATGGATTGTCCCAGAACTCCGTGGTTACGCGCCCGCTATTGTTGGCCACGATACCGTTGGTAAAGCTTCCCGCAGCGCCGATCGGCACGATCAACTGCGAAGGGGTGGGTATGACGTCGAAACGCAGCGGGATGTTGGGTTCGGTAGGCCGAATCGAAGAATCGCTGCATGCCCCCAGAAGCGCGGCGAGCACACCCACAGCGGCAAACCTCGCCGCGCTGGTTCGGAACTGGGCCATTTTCTGAGTCTCCGTGAGTTGAAGGGGTGTCACTTTGTGATTTTTGCTGCACGATCGGTGCCACAGGACGGAGATCCTAACGTGTTGCGCCAAAACGAGATGGATAGTATTGAGGAGGTCGCCTGTCGAGGTGCGTCTACACTACTTCCGTGACATGTGGCACGGACGCATCAGATCTTGCGTCTTCGTCGCGTCGCTCCGGGCGAGACAGCCGTCGGCGCCGGTGCGGCGTTGCCCTTCGCGGCAGCCGACGTTCGACGTAGCCGCCGTACCTGTTAGGTTGCCCCGATGCACCCGCGTCCGCTCCTCCCGTTGCTG
>JANOKE010000287.1:0-1828 GCA_031419135.1 Gemmatimonadaceae bacterium | reverse complement strand
GTCGGATACGGAAAGCCACGACGTGGGACCCACCGACTTGGCGGTCGCGGCCAACGGCGTGGTGAGCACCGGTTGGCGGTCACACGCCGCGATGAGCATGGCGACGACCACCAGGCAGATTGACGACTTCATGCGTTCCTGTCGTTCATGGTTTGGATCTACCTCATCGTACCACGAGGGGGAAGAACGCCGAGACAGTGGTGAGCAGCAGATTGTTGAACGTGGTGGCCGCGGTCAATTCGGTCGGAAGGAGTGAAAGCGAACCTGTTTGTCCAACCGTGGCCGTCGTCCTGAATGTTATCTGGCGCAGCTCGACGTTGCCGAGCAGTCCCGATGAACTGGCGAACGCGAGCGTAAAGGAGCCTGTCGCCACGTTGGCAGTGTTCACAGTCGCGCCCACGCCGCTCGCACCGTCTGTGTTGCTCACGTAGGTCAACTGGGTGGGATTCCAGGTTACAAGCAACGTGCCTGCTCCCAGCTTTTCCGCCGACGTGCGCATGTCGGCCAATATTGTCACCGTCACCAGTGTGTTCGGCGCGAGGTCGGTAGTGGTGAGATTCGTGGTCAACACGGGCGCGCCAAGTGTCTTCACGATCACCAGCACCGAATCCCTGGCCAGCCCATTGGTTGCGGACGAGACAACGATGAACGTTTGACCGCGTCTGGTTCCCGTCACAAGCCCGTTGGCGAATGAAGCGGCCGGACCGCGACTGATGCTCACGAGCGGCTGACCAACCATTGGAAGATTCCCCGCGTCGCGCACAGAGAAGTCGGCCAGGATCGTGGCACCAACGTCGACCACAACGATGCGCGGCGTGGTCAGCACCACCGTGGTTGGCGCGGCCACAGTCGTTGTCGTCGAAAAAGTCACCGATGCAAAGCCAGCCCGGGTGGCAGTGGCCACATTCAGCGTCGACGAGACTTGGCCAAGCGTCCATCGAGCGGCCGCGCGACCATCACTTCCCGTAGTGACGGTGGAGGGGGATATCGAACCGGCCCCCGCCGTTACCGCGAACGCCACCGTCTCACCCGGCCTCGCGTTGCCGAATCGATCGGTCACCAGCACGCGAATCGAATCGACCGCGCTGGCCGAGAGATTGACCGGATCGGTGCCAACCTTCGTAACCGCGTTGGCCGGTCCAGCGGTCACGGTTGTCGTGAAGGTGGCCGACGGCAGAGCCACTCTGGTTGCAGTGACTGTGTTCACCTGCGCCGCCGATGTGCCCACCGTCCATCGCGTGGCAGCCTGACCGTTGACACCGGTTGTGACAGTCGTGGGCGATACGCTTCCACCACCGCCGGTCACCGCAAACTCTACCGGTTCCCCCGCCTTTGGGTTGCCCACCGCGTCTGTCACGACAACGCGAATGGAGTCGTAAACTTCGCCGGCAGTCACAGTGGCCGGATCTGTTCCAGTCTTTACAACGATTGCGGCCGGACCGGATACTGTGTTCGTGGAGAATGTGACAACGGGAAGACTGCCCGCTGTCGCCGTCACCGTATTCACCTGATTGGCCGCACGCCCAAGCGTCCAGCGCGCCGCGGCGCGTCCATCGGCACCGGTGGATACCGATGATGGCGACACGCTGCCGCCGCCAGCCGACACCACAAACACGACTGGCGCACCGGGCTTGGGATTGTTGAATCGGTCGGTAACAAGCACGCGAACGGAATCAATCGTGGTGGCGGCGACCGACGTGGTGACGTCGGCGCCGACCTTGGCAAGCGCGGCAGCAGCGTCGGCCTGGGCATTCACGGAAAACAGTATCGGCGAACCGGTCAGCGACGCCGACGCCGAAACCGACTGCGTTCCAGGGGTTGTGCCTAG
>JANOKE010000286.1:0-5462 GCA_031419135.1 Gemmatimonadaceae bacterium | reverse complement strand
GCCATCACCAGATGGTTGTGATCGACCGCGATGTCGGAGTCTTCGAAGATGGGCGCCAACTCAAACTGCGACGGCGCAACTTCGTTGTGACGGGTGACGATGGGCACGCCGAGCTTGTAGAGCTCGAGCTCCACTTCACTGATGCACGCCTGCACCCGCTCGGGAATGCCACCGAAGTAGTGGTCTTCGAGCTGCTGGCCGCGTGGCGGCGGTGCGCCAACGAGGGAACGGTTTGCCATGATGAGATCGGGGCGCAACGCGAAGTGCGCGCGATCGATCAGGAAGAACTCCTGTTCAACACCCAGGGTGGTGTTGACGCGCAACACACCCTTGTCACCGATGATTTCCAGCAGCTCCATGGCGCGATGCGAGAGCAGGTCGGAACTCCGCAGCAGCGGGGTCATCTCATCGAGTGCTTCGCCGTTGTAGCCAATGAATACCGACGGAACGCACAGATACTTCGTGCCACCCGTTTCGCTGATGAACACCGGCGACGCCGGGTTCCACGCCGTGTAGCCGCGCGCTTCCCAGGTGGCGCGCAGTCCGCCGGACGGGAAGCTGGACGCGTCGGGCTCCGACTGAATGAGTTGCTCGCCCGTGAACGACTCGATGGGGAGCTTGTTTTCGTCGAAGTTCAGGAACGCGTCATGTTTTTCGGCGGTGAGTCCGGTTTGCGGCTGGAACCAATGCGTGAAATGCGTGACACCCCGTGACGTCGCCCACTCCTTGATCACCTGCGCGACGGTTGGTGCAATGTCGCTGTCGAGTTTTTTCCCGAGGCGAATAGCGGCCGCGAGTTTCGCGTACACCGACTTGGGCAGTTTTGAGCGCATCTGGCGCAAGCTCAGCGTGTTGCAGCCAAACCAGGCGCTGGTGGGCTGCTGCACGCCGTTCTCTTCGGGTCGGCTGGTGATGCGGACAGGGCGTTGCGTGATCTCGCGCAGGGCGACGGAGCGCGGGTTGATCGGGGAGGCCATGGGCCGAGGTTCTCCGAAGGCAGTAATCGTGAATAGTCGGGCTCGCTAACGGACGATTGAATCAGAAAACTTGTCACAAACGACAAGAAAATCAATATCCAAGACAGTTTTCGTTCCAGAAAAGTGCAGAATACGCAAAACGCGCACTGGATCCAACCAAATGGTCACAATATACGAATAAATGCCGAAGAAAACTGGGACGGTACGTTACGGTGGAGCCGGTGCCCGCGCCGGTGCTCCTGCGGTGATCGCCAACCGCAGTCGCTCAATCTGCCGTTCGCTGGTGGCGAAATAGAGCGCCAGCAGATTTCCCGAACGAATCACGCTTGGCGCCGACGGCCATGGCGACAACGAGTCACCTAACGGGGCCATGCGCACCGTATCGAGGGGCACGAGCGCTGTGGCCAGTGTTACGGAATCGGGAAAGAAGAAGGCCAGCAGCGTATCGGTAACGGCGACTCGATAGCGCACGCCCGGGACATTGAAAAACGGGACGCGGATGCTGTCGCCGCTGACCTTGAACGACAGTCCGGCATGAACGACCCGATCGACCAATGCGCACGGTTGCCATTGACCGGTACGCGGGCACAACGGGTCGCCGGGCACAGGCGCGCGCGCACCCACGGGCGGCGACATGTTGACCGTCGCAGGTGGCGCCTTGTCCTTTCCGCCGCATGCTGCGACGGCTCCAATCAAGAGTACGATGGCGGCGAGTGGATGATTGAGGCGCACGACGGAGCATAGCACCGGTGACTCGGATCGGTCAGGGCGCAGCAGCGGCCTTCGATCAGCGGTGTGCCGGTTGCGGCTCGTTCAGGATCGGGGCAAGTGCTTCGTTCGTCCAGCCCACCGCATTGGTGTACATCTCCCCGATGTGTGCTGGATCGACGCCCAGATCGCGCGCCAATTCGGCGGCGTGCTCGAACAGTCCCATCTCGTACGCCTCGGCAAAGGACAGCGCATCGGCGTACGGTCCGGTCCGATCAAGCAGCGCTGCGTTGGCGTCGTCACTGAGGACCACGCGCTCCAGCAGTTCGGAGAGCGACATGCGAAACACCGCGTCGAGCTGCGAGAAGAGGCCCACCAGAAAGAGCGTACCGGAGTCACGCGGACCGCCCCCCAACTGTTCCAGAAACCGTCCCCGTTCGACAGCTTTTCGGATGAGCTCCTGGTCGATGCCGTTGCGGGATTTTCGCGACGACGCCACGGCCACCGCCAACCAACGCTGAAACATGTTGCGGCCGATCACGCGCAGGGCTTGCCCGATCGAACTGACGCCGCGCACTCCGATGCCCGCGGAGTTGACGAGGCGCAACAACTGAAACGTGAGCACGGGATCGGCGGCGATCACGTCTTCCAACGTGCGATCATTCGTTTTGGGATCGCGCGCGAGACCCATCAAACGCACGGCCGACATCGTTCCCATCGGGAGGTCGGCAGCGGCAACCGGCTCCGGGCTGGTGAAAAACGTTCCCTGAAAGCCAAATGCGCCGAGTTTCTGGGCCAGCACGAACTGTTCAGCCGTCTCGATCTGATGAACAATGATGCGCAGCTCGCCGTCGAATGGTGCGACACGATCCCGCACCCGGCTTACGATTTCGGCGCTGTCCCCGCGCAGCGAGAGACGCGCCCAGTCGGCATACAGCAGCAGTGCTTCCGATGGCGCTTCGGTTTCGTGGAGTTCGTCGAGCGCGATGCTTCCACCGGCCTGACGGAAGCGGATAATGGCGTCCAGGACCTCGGAATCCGCTTCGATCGTCCGCGGAAGCAACAGCACAACGGAGGTGGGGTCCACCACCTGAAAGTCGTTCTCGATCAGCTGCGAGCGCGTGCACGCGATGAAGGCCGGCTGATTGGCGCGCACCAACTCGAAGGTGCCGCTCAGAAAGCTCTTCAGGAACGCGTGCTGTCCATCGTCGAGGTAGCGATAGCGAATTTCGTAGCCAAGCAGGGCACCGGAGGTGCCAAATACGGGCTGACGAACGAGACAGAACTCGGACATGACCGAAAGTGCGATCTGAGAATGGAATCCGAGGGCGCGATGCGACCGAATGGCTCGCCAGTCGCGGTCTCCGTATTCTGAAACGTCCCCAACCCCATCGTCGGGGGTGGCGCAGACGCTGCTTGAGTGGCGACTGTTCGACGATTCAGCGGCCTTCAAAGGCACGCTTCACCCATCCTGCGCTCCCGTCAGCCCACGCCATGAGTCTTTCCACCCTCGATGGATCCCTGCACCGTGGCTGTGGCGGCCGGTACGCCCTTCAGTCCGAAATGGTCACGTTGCGGGTGAGTGGCATGGCGGCGGAGGTGGAACGCGCGTTCTATCGGTGCGGGAAATGCGGACACGACAACCGTACCATCGAGCAGCGTGACCTGGCCGAACGTTCGGCAATTGAGCGGATTCGCGCCGAGCACAGTTTGCTGGCACCAAAAGCGATTCGACATCTGCGTGAATCACTGGGATTGACGGTGTCGCAACTGGCCGAGCTGTGCTACGGCACTCCCAAGGGCATTGTAGAAGGGTGGGAGAAGGGCAAGTATCTGCAGAATCGAGAGGCCGATGCGTTGCTGCGCAGCCTGACCGATCGCGAAACGCTGGAACGACGTGCGGCCAAGGCGGGGGTGTTGTTGTCGGGGTCCGATGTTGTTGACGCGGCGACTGCAACCGCGTGAGCACCTCGATGGTGGTTGAGACAGAATTGCTGACGCGGCGCTACGGCGCCGTGGTCGCGCTGGACTCGCTCACGGTGCGCATCGAGCCCGGCATCACCGGGTTAGTGGGGGCCAATGGCGCCGGGAAGAGCACGCTGCTCAAGGTGCTGTTGGGTCTCGTCGAACCCACGAGCGGCACTGCGCGCGTGCTTGATCACTCGATTGAGACCGATCGGCAGGCGATTCGTCGACTCGTGGGCTACATGCCCGAACACGATTGCCTGCCCCCCGATATGAGTGCGACGGAGTTTGTCACGTGGCTGGCGCGCTGTTCGGGCTTTCCGCCGCCTGCTGCGCGCGAACGTGCTGCAGAGGTGCTGCGGCATGTTGGACTGTTCGAGGAGCGGTATCGGCCGATGGGTGGCTACTCCACGGGTATGGCGCAACGGGTGAAGCTGGCGCAGGCGTTGGTGCACGATCCGGCTCTACTCATTCTCGACGAGCCCACCAATGGTCTCGATCCGGCGGGGCGCGATGATATGTTGGCGCTGATCGAACGCACGGGACGCGAGTTCGGCATTTCGGTTGTGGTCTCGTCGCATTTGTTGGGTGAACTGGAGCGGATCTGTGATGGGGTTGTCCTGATCGACAACGGTCGTCTGATTCGCGCCGAACGGTTGGGTGTATTGACGGGTGTGACGAGCACACTGATCGTGGAAATCGATGGTGACGCCGATGCGTTTGCGCAGGCGCTTGGCGTTAGGGGGGTGCACGCAACCGCCGATCGACAATCGGTGCTGGTGACTGTTCCCGATTCCACTGATGAGCGGGATGAGCGCGCCACATTCGATGCGGTGCGCGATGTCGCGGTGCAGCGCCAGGCGGCATTGCTGCGCATGGAGCGACGTCGGGGACACCTGGAAGATCTGTTCGACGTGGCGTCATGACCGAATCCACAATCCACGATCTCGGCTACCGTCGATACAGCGGTCCGCGCGTGGGTGCCTCGGGTGCGTGGAGTGCCCTGTACGTGCAGAGTGTGCGCACCATGTTCGGCCTTGGGAGACCCGCCAAGGCCAAGGCGATTCCCGTGCTCGTGATCGTTGTGACGATGCTGCCCGCGCTGGCGATGCTGATCGCGGCATCCGCATCGAACGGTCAGGTCCCACCGCGCTATGGCCAGTTGATTGGCGCGCAGTTGCTGATGTTTGTGTTGTTTCTGGCGGCCCAGGTACCCGAGGTGCTGAGTCGCGACCAGCAGCATCAGTTGTTGCCGCTGTTGTTCACCCGCGACGTGACCCGTTTGTCGTACGCGATGGCGCGTTTCTGGGCGATTTTCTCGGCGGTGTTCATGGTTTCGCTGGCGCCCATGCTGCTGCTGTACGTTGGCGAGATCGGCATCGCCAAAGATCCGTCGGCGACGTTCCGAGTGATGGGCAATCGGATCTGGCCGGTGCTGGCACAATCGACATTGAGTGCGCTCGCGATGAGCGGCATCGGGGCGGCACTGGCGGTCTGGACGCCGCGTCGTGCCTACGCGACGGCGGCGATCTTCGGGACGTTTCTGTTGTTGGCGGCCATTGCGACGGGGCTCGATGATCTGGCCGGCGTGAGTCGACGGACCGCCGAACTGCTCGACCCGATACGCGCGATGCAAACCATGGCGATGATCTTCTTCGGCGAGCAGAATCGTGGCATGGAGCTGAATGCGCCGCCATCGATTGGGGTATATGTGGCGCTGACGCTGGGGATCGGTGCCGTGGGCCTGTTCACGCTGACATGGCGCATGCGGCGGATTCGCGCATGACCCTTGCCACTGTCGCGGTTGACGTC
>JANOKE010000285.1:0-3003 GCA_031419135.1 Gemmatimonadaceae bacterium | reverse complement strand
ACTGTGCGATAGCGACGCAGTCGGGTTAGCGCGGCACAACCTCCGCAAGCGATTTAGGACACCGCGCAGCGCCAGCGACAGGCACGAAACGCCGAGTCCCGTCACACACTCCGCATGCGGCACCGGCGACTCCCTCGTTTGTGCGATTGTGCCACATCGCCCTTGCGGCGTGCTTTACCTCTGCAAGATGTCCTTCGCGGCAACAGCATGGCCACAGTGCCAACCAGACCGCTCACGATCACACTGCAACGTTGCCGAGCGCACTCGGCAAAGGAGTCGGCCGATGAAGGTTCTCCTTTGGGTCGTGCAAGTCGCGCTCGCCCTGCTCTCCGTCGCGGGCGGGGCCACCAAGGCTTTCAAGTTCGCCGCCGTCGCGTACGGGAGATATCCTCGAACGCTCGGCTGACGAACAATTGGGATGGTTCGCCGCGCTCGTCTTCGCGCTATCGGTCCCGCTCTGGATCGCCGCGCAGCGCGTCGACACCGCAACATTTCTCCCCGTTCAGCTGCCGCTGAGCGCTCTGAATGTTCTTGTCGTACCAATTGCCGCAATTGTCGCAACGCGCCGCCAGCGGAACTCTGTTCGCTCGCTGTTGCGGCGCGGTGTAGACGTCGCGCGACTTCCCAAAGGCGGCTGGCGCGTTGGCGTATTTCTCGTCATGCCGCTCGTGGTACTCGCATCGTACATACTGTCGATCGTCTGCGGCCGGTCGATCGACGCGCGATGGACACCTGCTTTCGTCGCGCCAGTTTTGCTTGGTGCATACTTCATAAGCGCGTACTGTGAGCAGTTAGGCTGGACCGCCATCATGACGGATACGCTCCTCAAGCGATGGAGTGTCCTTGAGAGCGGGCTGCTGACGGGACTGACCTGGGCCGCGTGGCACCTCATTCCGTTCTATCAGACGCATCACGCGTGGCGTTTTATCGCGTGGCAATGCGCGTTCACGGTCGCGTTTCGCGTGTGTCTCACCGTCATCTACGTTCGCACAAATCGCAGCGTATTCGCGACCGTCGCACTGCATGCGACGTACAACACGGCGCTCTCGCTGTTGCCGTTTTACGGTTCGACGTACGACCCGTTGACCATGACTATCGCAACGGTCGTGTTGGGTGCGATGCTTGCGATGCTCGCGAACCACACGCTGCATCGGGTTACCCTGGGCATTGGCGTCGGTCTCGGCGTACTCGCGCTGGCAGTCGCTGTCGCCTTGCCGATCGTGCTGCCGGTGTTTCGCTTTCCGAAGCCCAACGGCCCATTCGCGATTGGCACGGTGACCTACCACTGGGTGGACAGCAGTCGAACGGAACTGTTGAGCGCCGACACAGCGGCACGGCGAGAACTGATGGTGCAAGTCTGGTATCCAGCCAAAGACGTTGCCTCATCACCACGCGCGCCCTACGTGCAGGATGCCACACTGCTCGCAGTCGAACTGACGAACATGAAGGATGCGCCGAAATTCCTCTTTACACAGTTGCAGTATGTCACCACCAACGCCGTTACGCTCGCGCCGGTGGCTGACCGCAGTCCGAATTTTCCGGTGCTCGTCTTCCTCGAGGGTGCGTTCGGCTATCGGCAAATGAACACGTTTCAAGTCGAAGCACTGGTGTCGGGCGGCTACATCGTTGTGGCGATCGATCAACCATATACCGCCGCGTCGGTGGCGTTCCCGAATGGACACCAGGCACGCGGACTGCCACTCTCGCGGATGATGCCATTGATCCGCCAGAGCTATAGCCCGCGCAATGCGGCACCCGCCGTCAACGGCCGGACGTTCAGGAACGGGATCGTCCCATATTTGGCACAAGACGTTGGCTTCACGCTCGATCAGCTCACGGCATTGAATCGGTCAGAATCGGACCAATTGCTCAGAGGTCGCATCGACATGCAACGCGTCGGCGCATTCGGAATGTCGCTCGGCGGCATCGTTGCGAGTGAGGCGTGCCGAATCGACCCGCGCATCCGAGCGTGCCTGATCATGGATGCGCCGATGCCGACTGACGTGGTGACGTTCGGCTTGACGCAACCGACGATGTGGATCACGCGCGACGCCGAAACCATGCGATTGGAGCGACGGAGATCGGGCGGCTGGTCCGAGGCGGACATCCGCGAACATCAATCCACCATGCGCGCCACGTTCGACAAAGCACGTGCGGCCGCGTACTTCGTGCAGTTATCTGGACTGTTCCACGTCAACCTCACTGATGTTCCATATTGGTCTCCGCTCTTACGGAGGTTTGGTGTCATTGGCCCGATTGACGGACAGCGCGCGCACGACATCGTAAACGCATACTCGTCAGCATTTTTTGATCGACACCTGAAGCTCCGGCCACAAACGCTCCTTGATGGGCTAAGCACACCGCTCCCGGACGTACACATCGAGACGCGCGCGCCACCCCATTGACGCCGAGGAACTCACAGTTTCGTACGACGAAGTAGCTTGGCATTTATGGCCACAGTCATCGTACTGACGGACATCAGGATTGCTGCGTCGGCTGGCGTGAGATTGAGCCGCCACCGCGGTGCTCAACTGGGAATCTCGGTGGCGCAACGCGGTGAACGGCGCGCGTACGTGATTGCGCTCGCGTCGCGGCGTTTGCTGGACGGCGCCCCTGCTGACGAACTGGAAAAGATGAGGGATCATCGCCGACCTGGGCCGTTGGTGCGGCAACTCACGCTCTACGCAACGCGTCAGGAATCTCCGTAAACACATTGCGCGCGCCGATCGATTTGAGGAACGCGCGTTCTTCATCGGCGCGTGCAGGACGTGTCATTCCAGCAGGGTCGACGCGGGCCTTGAACGCCGCGACCGCCTCTGCGCGCTGTTGCAGCAAGCGATCGCTGGGCATGTCGATCGGTGTGGTGCTCGTGCGATCCATACTCGTGCTCCGAACGATTGTTCGAGTTTCAGGTTGCGGGGTATCGCGCCGCCATTCGCCGCAACTGCGCTTCGTCGAGAGTCTTCTCCAGTACGGACAACATCATCAACGCTTGCGTCGCGT
>JANOKE010000284.1:0-5065 GCA_031419135.1 Gemmatimonadaceae bacterium | reverse complement strand
GGCTGGCCCAGGCGCGCTCGGTGTGCTGCGAGCCGCTCCTGCGGTGGGCGCCATTCTCGTGAGTGTTGCACTCACGCGTTGGCCGCCATTTGCCCGCACCGGTCGCAATCTGTTGTTCGCGGTGGCGGGGTTTGGCGTGTGTATGATTGGCTTTGGCCTGAGCCGGAGTCTACTGCTGTCGATCGTGCTCCTGTCACTGGGTGGAGCGTTCGACATGGTCAGCGTGGTGATCCGCAGTTTGATGCTGCAGACGCGTACGCCCGAAGCGTTGCTTGGACGGGTTGCTGCCGTAAATCAGATCTTTATCGGCTCATCCAACGAGATTGGCGCGTTCGAGTCCGGGTTGACGGCGCGCTGGTGGGGCGCGGTAGCCAGTGTCGTCGTGGGCGGATGTGCGACATTGGGTGTTGTCGCAACGGTGGCGTGGCGCGTGCCCACGCTGCGAACATTGCGCCAACTCAAGGTGGAGCGGGCGCACTGACACGCTCTTCCGTCAACGGCAACTCGATCTCCGTCCCGTCGCGCGCCACCGAGGTACGTGAAAACACGCTCTTCGCCTCGCGCTCCAACTCCTTCGCGTCGGCCGAATAGCGCGCCGAGATGTGGGTGAGCACCAGCCGACGCGCTCCGGCCAAACGCGCTACGTCTGCTGCTTCACGTGCGGTGCTGTGCCCCGTCTCGATCGCGCGTGCGCCTTCCTCATCGGCGAAGGTCGCTTCATGGATCAGCAAGTCGGCGTCCTGGGCCGCGATGATGGTGCCCGCACAGGGGCGCGTATCCCCCGTAACAACAATCTTGCGACCGCGGCGCGCGACTCCCACCAATTCGCCAGGGTCAACTACGCGTCCGTTCTCGAGCGTGATCGGTTCGCCTTTGTGAATGCGCCCCCACAGGGGCCCCTCAGGGATCCCCATCGAACGGGCCAACGCGGGGTCGAAGCGGCCCAGACGGTCATCCTCTACGAGGGCAATACCAATGCTCGACGTTTGACGATGATCAACCGCGAACGCGTCAATGCGGTACTGTCCGCGCTTAACAGATGAGCCCGCTTCAAGTTCGGTTATCGAGACCGGAAACGTGGTGCGCTCGCCACCCAAGCTGATGCATGACCGCAACGTTTTCGCTGCGCCCGGAGGTCCCCAAAGCCGCAGCGGCTCACTGCGTCCCTGAAGCTGCAAGGTTCGAAGAAGTCCCGTCAGGCCAAGAATGTGGTCCGCATGGGTGTGGGTGAAGAACAGATCTGCAAACCCAAACGAGATCCCATATCGCATCATTTGGCGCTGCGTTCCCTCGCCACAATCGATCAGGAGTGTCTCCCCCTCCCGAATGAGAGCGAGCGCGCTGACGCCGCGCTCGACCGTGGGTCTGGATGCGGCGGTGCCGAGAAAACGGACAAGCAGGGGCATCGGCGCAATATAGACGGGCGGGAACTTCTGGCGGCTCAATGCTTGCCGTACGAGGGTCTGAGAAGACGGACATCGGAAGTCCCGGACTAGCGGTCCGAGGCTTGCAGATGAGCATGTTCGTTTGGGCCTGTCATGCCGGGTGCGAAACAGTGTCCATGGGGGTTTTACGTCGCAATACTCGATTTGACGATCGGCCAGATAGCCGGGGGGCGTATGTCCGGAAAAAGCCGGCGCGGATTCGCGTCGATGGATCCTGCGCGACAGCGCGAGATTGCCAGCAGAGGTGGAAGGGCAGCACACGAAAAGGGTACGGCCCACGAGTGGTCGGCGAACGAAGCCAGAGAAGCGGGTCGGAAAGGCGGCGTGACCGTCTCGCAGGATCGCGGCCATATGGCGGCGATCGGGCGCGAAGGTGGCGAGTCGCGAAGTGCCGCCGCTCGGCAGTCGCGTCAGCGCACGCCGGAACGGGAAGTTCCGTTGTCAGTTACGCGCGACGGATTTGACGGTCGTCGGGTAGACGTCCGGCCAATCGATCGACCGCGATCCGACGGGCCACGAGTCAGTGACCTGAGCGATGGTTCGGCGACGGGACGCTAGCGCGGCAAAGCTGAAGGGCGAAAAACAGGTCTACCAGCAACGTAACGGTCACCCCATGGGGTGACCGTTTTGCGTGCCGGGTATCCGCTCCTCAGTGGAGGTGCCGCAGGGTCACGAATCGGTGTAGCGAGCCAGCAACATATCCAGTCGCGCGCGGTCGATGTTGCGTCCGCTCAACAGCGCAACCACCGGTCCTTCGACGTCGTTGATGAGCCCGTGGCGCAAGGCGGCGACTGTGACCGCTCCGGCACCCTCGACGACGAGTCCGTGTTTCCGCGACAGCCAGGCCATGGTTTCACCGAGCGCTTCCTCGGAGACCAACACCAGTTCGTCGGCGCACGTCTGTCCGATGTACAATGCGTCGTCGTCGATCTGTCCGGCGAGTCCGTCGGCCAGAGTTGGCGTATGCGGGATATCCATCACGCGTCCGGCGGCGACGCTCCTTGTCATCGCCGCGGTCTCGACGCTCTGCACACCAACGATTCGCACCGATGGCGCCAGCGCCCGCAGCACCGCCCCCATGCCGCCCAGCAGACCGCCGCCGCCCGTGCAAATCACGACGGTGTGCACCGTTGGAAGTTGCTCGAGCACTTCGAGCGCCACGGTTCCCTGACCGGCCAGCAAATCGACGCCAAGACACGGATTGATGAATCGAATGCCGTGCCGTACCGCGTGAGATTTGGCTACCACCATCGCCGCGTCGTAGTCCGCCGCGTCGTCATTTACCGTCGCGCCCAACGCGCGAATACCGTCTTTCTTCACGGCCGGCGCGTTCGCGGGCACGTAGAGCATGGCCGGGATGCCGAACGCCTTGGCCGCGTACGCCACACCAAGACCGTGATTGCCGGCGCTCGACGCCACCACCCCTTTGGTTCGTTCGGCGGGCGTCATCGTGGCAAGCACGTTGTAGGCGCCACGCACCTTGAACGATCCGGTTGGATTCTCCAGTTCGTACTTGAAGAACACGTCGGTGCCGAGCGCGTGGGACAACGCGTCGTCTCGCGCCAAACGACTTGGCGGCATCACCAGGCGAACATGAGCCGCGGCGGCGCGCACGGCGTCAACCGACGGAAGGATGCGGGGATTCAGGAGTGGAGTTGTCATGAGTACCGCGAAATGTATCGCGGCACGTCGAACTTGCGTGTGGCCCGCGCGGTGACCATCGGGCGGATGCCACCCCAGATCGGTTTGTTGCCCCACGGCCGGTCCCAGAGCCCCAGGCACCACATGATGCCGCCCACACTGTTCGCGTCGCGCCCGTCGAGCGCGTACTTGTCGTTGAGGTAATACAACCAGGCCCGCGCCTGCTCGTAGTCGCGCGTCCACAGCAGCATCGTCTTGCCCCACAGCATGCGGGGATAATTGTGAATGAGTCCGGTCGTCAGCAGTTGGCGTTGCGCGGCGTTCCACAGCGCATCGCCCGTCTGTGCGTTCTCGAGGGTTTGCAAATCGTACAGCACGGGCCGCGCATCACCCCCATGCGCCTGCATCGTGCGCTGCACCCAATCCGGCAGCGAGGAGAGCGCATGATAGGCGGGAGTGCGCAGGCACCAGTTGAACGACAGTTCGCGCCACGTCGTCACCTGTTGGACAAACGCGTTCAGTGAGTCCGTCGGCGCCCCGCTGGTCCGCGCCTCGCGTACGAGTCGCGCCGACGCAATCTGTCCATAGTGCAGATACGCCGAGAGACCACTCGTGCCTTCGGCGTCGGCGGCTTCATTGCGTCGGTCGGCGTAGCCGGTCAGCGCTGTGGTGAGAAACGACTGCCAGCGTGCATCGGCGGACACACTGCCGCCGCGCGTACCCACCGCAACAACCGTATGATCGATCTCGCACGTGGCCACTTCACGCGCGATGTCGTGGTCGGTCATGGTCATCAGCGGCAGCGGCTCGGTGTCCAGCAAGCTGCGCAACGAGGCGCGCAACGCGTCACTGACGGCACGGCGCGGCGGCCGCTCCTCCACGGGCTCGATCGCCTGATCGAGCAGCGCGGCGAGCTTGGGTCGGATGGTGCGTGCCGCATACTCGGCCTTGAGCAACGCCCCACTCGGTACCGTGCACACGCTGTCCACGGCCAGCACGCGACACGACACGCGTTCGGCGAATCGCTGCGTGCGTTCGCGCACGCCCGCGGTTGGGAACAGATCGGTGAAGACCACGTACGCGCGGGCGGCCATCCGATCGACCACGCGCCGGTCGTCATCGCGCCGACGACGCAGGACAAACTGATAGTGCAAGCCCAGCGCCTCGGCACGCTGCGCGGTGTCGCGCGCGCCCTGCAGAATGAACGTGTGATGCCGGTTGGCCGCGTACGGATACGTCGGGTCGAGCCCCTGATGAATGACCAGCGGCAGGTTCACGCGATCGGCGGTGCGGATGGCCGCGCGCAGTGCCCAGTTCTCATCAAGCCGGTGCGTGGACTGCATCCAGTACAGCACGTATTCGCCATCCGGTTGATACCGTTTGCCGTTTACATCCAGCGTGCGGGCCACCAGTTGATCGCGAACGAAGTCGCTATCGAGCCGGTGCTCAGACGGTTTGGCGGAAAGGATTCTCGCAGATTCCATGTCGGCGATACAACGGCCGGTGGCATCGCGATGTTCCGGATGATTTCTCAAATCGGTCAGATCGCCCGGTTCACCTTGACAGGAGGTCTTGGGTGGCTAGCTTATCCGAGTGTTCCGAAGGGCCCCGCGCCACCGGTGCGGGGTTTTTTGTCAGAGTCGGCCGAGCCGCCGGCCAACACGAGGGGCTGTAGCTCAGCTGGGAGAGCGCTGCATTCGCATTGCAGAGGTCAGGGGTTCGAGCCCCCTCAGCTCCATATTCACCATATCGGGTGGTTTTTCGGTTGAAACGAGATTGTGACCCTCGGGAACCTTATTCGTAGTATGTTGTAGTAGGATTGAGCCCGCCGCTGTTCGGTAGGACGGAGAGTTCCAATGTCAGCGCGCGTGGCACCTGTTCGAAGACCCCCGAGGGCTCAGCCCGGCGGGGGTTTTCCCGTTCGGGGGGGGGAGGGGGGATAGAGGTATGAGCAACAATGGGGGTGAGGGGGTGGGGGG
>JANOKE010000283.1:0-3438 GCA_031419135.1 Gemmatimonadaceae bacterium | reverse complement strand
GGCTGGATCCACCGCCGACGGGATCGGCTCCTTGTGCGTCGAGGACGACGAGAGGATAGCAGGCTCAGCGCGGTCAGCACGCGAGGTGGGCGAACTGCTCGCAGTCGCTCGAAGTTCCTGTGCCAGCGCGCCCAGCACGGGGTCCGGTGGGAGGTCGAACTCCGAGCACACGCGCCGCTCGTGCTCGCGGAGGTACTGGAGCGCCGCCGGTCGCTCGCCGGCCAAGACAAGCGCCTTTATCGTGGCTATCGCAAACGTTGCGCTGAGCGGGTCCGAGGAGGCGACCTTCTTCCACAAGTCGGCGGCAGCTCGATACTCTCCACGGGTTTGCGCGGCGACGGCAAGTTTCTCGAGCGCTGTGCGATACTGATCGGCTCGTCGCTCGCGTTCGCGCTCGGCCCAGCGCTCGAATTCCGGTGCGTCGCTCAGATGGATGCCGTGCAGCAGCGGCCCGGCATACACGTCCACCGCACACGCAAAGTTGCCCGCCCTGAACTCCGCGTCGAATTCGAGGAGGTCACTCCCAATAACTTCGATGTTGAGCTTGAGGTCCGATGTGCCGATCGTGAGCTCCGGCTCCCCGGCATCCTGGCGCAGCCTGTACAGCCCCTGCCGCAGCGCACCGCGCGCACTCTCCGTATCCTTCTCGGGCCAGAAAAGGGCCATCATCAGGTCGCGGCTGATGCCTCGCTCGCCAGCGCTGGCCAGCACCGCCAGGATGGCCAAGCGTCCCCGCTGGCTGGCTGCTCCAACGAGCGGACGGCCGCCGTTTTCCAGCGACAGCCCGCCGAACGCGCGGAGATACAGCTTGGCACCTTTGTCCGAATGCGCCAATTCGCACCCCCTTGATGATTAGGTGACGCTCTCGCGCACGAATGAGTGACGCGTCGCCGTTACTGATGGAGCGAGACCTTGGAAGCGCCAACCTAAGCTCTGGAGGCCGACCATGTCCAGAACGGGGGTTTACATCATGTCTCACCGGCACGCACGGCAAACTGTCGCGGCAATCTCGCGCTCCTGCTTCCCGCTGAGGCGCGGCACAGGTCCCGGCCAATCTCCGCGTCGCCATGTGGGCCCGTGACGCAGCGGTTGCAAAGGCAGACGCGGCAACCTCATCACTGCCTTGTATCTTCGCGCGCGAACCACATTCAGGAGGTGCTTGTATGCGACTCGTGACAGGCGTGCTCATCATCTCGGCGTTCGTGCTACCCACCAGCTCGCGGGGTCAGGCCGTATCCGAACCGGATAGAGCCGACATCCAAAAGCTGCTGCAGGACCGGGACGACGCACGCCACAAAGGCGAGTGGACTGCCTACGGGCAGTTCTTCACGGCTGACGCTACGGTGATCAACTCCGACGGTCAATCGTTCAACGGACGCGCCCAGATTCAGAAGAGCGTGGAGGTCATGTGGGGTGAAGGTGTGTACAAAGGCGCACTGATGAAGACGACGGTCGCTTCAGTCCGTGCGATCGCCGCGAATGTGGCCGTCGCTGACGCACGCTACGAGATCACCAACATTCCGGGCGGCGGCAACCGGCGGGGGCGATCAACCTTATGTGTTGGTAAAATCGGATAACCGATGGAAGGTGGCTGCGGCCCGACCGATGGTGCCTGCGCCGCCGGGGTCAATTCAAACGCCGAAGTAGTGCCGCGTAAGAGAAGGTTCTGTTCCACGCTGGCTAACGCGAATGACGTTCATTCCCTGCACCGGAGGTCGTATGATCCGTTTTGCCTGTGTTGGGCTCGCCTTCACGTTCGCCCTCTCCAACGTGCCGAGCAATGGAGCCAATGTCCAGCTGGCCTCCGCGCGGTCGTGCGACGAGACGGCAAGTGGCTGACGGCCGCGCTGCGAGTGTATCCAAGCACCGCGACCCGCTGACGACGGCGTCCGGCTCACATCAACAACTGAGGAGAAATTTATGCGTCGTTCGATGATCTCGCCGATGCGCGTTGCGCTCGGCCTCGTTGCACTGACATTCCCCCTGCAAGGGCAGCAGCCAGCGAGCGCTTCCACCGGGCAACTGGAACTGACCTCGACATCGGAGGTCGCCAAGCGAGAGTTTCGACAGTTGGTCGTTGAACTCGGCGGCCTCCGACCCGCTCGAGCGCGTCAGCACGCGATGAGCGCGCTCGCTGCGGACCCAGGGTTAGGAATGGCACGCGTTTACCTTGCCCGGCCGCAACTCAGCCCGGACTTGTCAGGCGTCGAACGCGCGAACGAAATGGCGAAGGCGCTGGCATCAATGGCCAGCGCCAGCGCTCCGGAAATCTTGTGGGGGTTGTACTGGAGAGAAGCGGTGGCAGGACGTGCGCAGGTTGCGCTGCCGCTGCTACGCCTGCTTGCGCAGCTCGTGCCGAACGATGCCGACGTGGCGTTTCAGCTGTTCACCGCCGAACGCGCAGGTCGCCCCCTCGCCGACATTGTGCGGTCCGAAAAAGATTTGCTCGACAAATTTCCGATGTTTGCCGTGGGTTACAACGCCTACGCATATGACCTGCACTTCAGCGGCGATCACGCGGGTGACATCGTGGCAGTGCAGCGCTACGCGCGGCTTGCGCCGCTGCAACCGAATGCGCTGGACACCCGTGCCGACCTCGAGCTCCTTCACGGAAATACAAACGAGGCAGCAGCCCAGGCCCAGGCAGCGATCACGCTCGATTCCACATGGACGAACGGGTATGCGACGATCGGCGCGATCAAGCTCGCTGGTGGACAGGCGGACGAAGCGCGGACATTCTTCCAGCGCGCAGTCACTGTCGCCACCACGCCGGCGGCACGGGTGGACTCGCACCAGTGGATTGCGGCCAGTTACATCTACAACCGGGACGCCAAGTCCGCGTTGCGCGAGCTTACCGCGATCAGCGACGAAGCGGTGGCCGCCAAACTGGCGCCCACGGCGATTGCGTTACCGCATCAACGGATGGCGCTGGTCGAGGCACTCTTTGGTGACAAGCAGCGCGTAGCGACGCATCTCACCAATGCCGCCGCAGTGGTCGGCGCGAACCCACTGCCGCAGGCGGCATACGCAGTGCTCGCCTATTGCGCCGCCGGCGACATCAAGGCTGCCCAGGAAAACGCCGACGTCCTGGTGAAGGCATCGGGAATGAACCAGCCACTCCTCCATGCGCTCAACGCATTGGTGGCCGTAGCGTCAAAGAACTACGCGGGTGCCGAGAAGGAACTGACACAAGCCGCACCAAAAGACTTGTTAGCGAAGGCGGTGCGCGCGGAGGTTCTCAAAAGCCAGGGAAAGACGGCAGAAGCGCGCGCACTCCGGGATGAGGTGATCAAGGCCGGGGTGAAGACCGACAACAACGGGACGGTGGACGTCTTCAAGCTCGTCGCCAAGCTCCGCGCGGAGAAACTCTAGTCGGCCCTGTCGCAGCGGTCTGTGTCGGGTTGTCCGGGCGGGTTACGCTGGTGCCCCTGGTGCCCC
>JANOKE010000282.1:0-3181 GCA_031419135.1 Gemmatimonadaceae bacterium | reverse complement strand
CGATCGACTGCCATCAGCGCATCCGCTTCAGCAGCCATTCAGTCAGCGTGCCCACGACCTCCGACTCCACGCGCGGATTCACCAGCTTCACGTAGTTGGCCGGGAAACCCACCGGGTCGTGCACGAACAGGTGATTCATTTTCGGGAACACCTTGCTGGTCACGTCCTTGTTGCCAGCGGCACGGAAGGCGTTGGCAAGCACGGGCACCTGATCCGGCGTCACCTGCTGGTCCGTCGCACCGTTCAGGATCAGCACCGGCACCTTCACCTGCCTGGCCGTCGCGAGCGGATCATATGAAAGGAAAAAGTTCATCCACGGAGTCGCTGCCTTCATCGAGTCGACCATTGCAGGGATTCCCTTGATGCGCTGTGAACGCTTTTCGGCGTTCAGTGACGTATCGCCGTTGGCCAGGTTGGTGAGCTGGAAGGTAAGGATCTCGTGTCCTCCCTTGCCCGGACCGGCGAGCAATACGAGGCCCTTGAGCGTCGGCTCCTTGAGCGCGACAAGCGGAGCGATGAGGCCGCCTTCACTATGTCCAACCAGGGCGAGCTTCGTCCCCTCAATCTCAGGACGCGTGCGCAGGAAGGCGAGCCCCGCGCGGATATCTTCAGCGAAGTCGGCACTCGTTGCCGTGGCATGATTGCCCTTGGATTCACCGATGCCTCGATCATCCATGCGCAACGACGCGATCCCGCGGCGCGCCAGTGAATCGGCGATCTGACGGAACGGAAGATAGGTGCTGTTTGGAAAGAGCGGCTCGTCGCGCTCCTGACCGCCCGAGCCCGTGATGGTTACGATGGCCGGCGCCGGCTTTTCCTTGCTCGCCCCCTTCGGCAGCGTGAGGGTGCCCGCGAGCGTATGCCCCATGGGCGTCGTCACGGTGACGTTCACCGCCGTATACGGCGCATCCTTCGGGGCCGAATAGTCGATTGGCGGCCGCGGGGGGATCACGCGCCGCGTGAAGCTCACCGGCGAACCGGCCAGCTCGGCGACGAGTTCGTTGACCTTCGACGCCGGTGTCACCGTGAATCGTACAAAGAACGCGGGCAGCACCGGCGTCTCGAAACGCGCGCGGAAGTTGTCCGCGTTCCAGTACTCCAGCGGCGCGCGCCAGTTCGGACCGAACGTCAGTTGCAACGCGCCACTCCGCTCAGTCACGACCATCTCCCCGTGCAGGCTGTCGACGAAAGTGCCTGCGTACTCACTCAGGGGGAGCGACGGCCTGTCACCTTCGACTTTCTTCGGCGTACCGGCTCGCGCTTGGGCCGCCGCTGCTCGCGCGCGCGACTGCTCGAGACGCTTGTACGCGTCGCCGCTCCAGTCACGAGCCGGTGCCTGCAGTTGGAGATCGAACATCTTGCGCATGAGGGCCGGGGGCAGTCCCGTGCCGTTCATATTGGTGAGAATCACGATGCCGAACTTCTCCTCCGGAAGCATGGCCACCAGCGCGGTGAAGCCATCGACGTTGCCGCCGTGGTGCACGACCTCGCGCCCGCGATAGTCTTCGAGGAACCAGCCAAGGCCGTACGATGTGTAGTGCGTCTCGGCATTGAACGCCCGTGCCGCCGAGTCGTTGCGGATGATCGTATGTGGCGTGTGCATCTCGTCTACGAGACGGCTGCTGATGATGCGCTTGGTGCCGACTTGGCCGTTGGCGAGCTGCAGACGCGCCCACTGCGCCATGTCCACGACATTGGAATTGATGGAGCCCGCTGGGCCGGCGTTGTCGATGTTGCGCCACGCGACGGGCTTCACCACACTGTCCACTTCGGCGTGCGGCGAAGCGACGTTGGTGCGCTGCTCGAGCCCACGAATGGTGGTGGTGGACGTCGTCATGCCGAGCGGCGTGAAGAGGCGCTGCTGCACGAAATTGTCCCAGCTCATCCCGGACACGTGCGCGACGATCTGCCCCGCGGCGATGTACATGATGTTCTGGTAGCCGAATTGCGAGCGGAAACTCCACGATGGCTGCAAGAATCGCACGCGTCGCACGATCTCGTCACGATCGAAGCCCGATCCGTACCAGGCAAGTTCACCACGAGCGAGTCCGCTGCGATGCGACAACAGGTCGCGCACGGTGATCTCCCGCGTTGCGTACGGGTCCGCCAGTTGGAAGCCCGGCAGATACTTCACGGCCGGCGCGTCGAGCTCGACCTTCTTCTCGTCGACGAGCATCGCGACCGCCGCCGCCGTGAACGCCTTCGATGACGAACCGATGGCGAAGATGGTCCGCTCGTCTACGGGCGTCCCCTTCGTCACATCCTGGACACCGTAGCCCTTCGCGTAGAGGACCGAGTCGTTGCGCACGATGGCGATAGCGAGGCCCGGCACCTTCCAGGTCTTGATCGCGCTGTTCACATACGCATCAAGACCGGGGAACGGTTCGCGCGACTGCGCGGAGAGCGCCGTCGGCACGATCACCGCAAGCAAGGCGGCGAGGGGTCGGGAGACGCGATGCATGGAGCTGGTCACGGGACGATCGGGCTGGAGGTGACGACCGACATCTGGATGAACGAGGAGAAGTTCGGCGAGCGATAGATGCGTTGGCTCGCGGCGCGGAAGTCCGACGCCTTGGCCTTGAAGATGTTGGGCACGAACGTCTGCGGATTGCGATCGATCAGCGGAAACCAGCTGCTCTGCACCTGCACGCGGATCTTGTGCCCCTTCTTGAACCGATAGTTCTGCGTGTGCAAATCCACCGAGAACGCCGTCGTCTTGTTGGGTGTGATGGCCTCCGGCTTTTCGTAGCTGTTGCGGAAGCGTCCACGCAGCACGTCGTTGGCGACCATGAACTGGTAGCCGCCGAGTCTGGGATCGTCCTCGGGATACACATCGATCAGCTTGACAACCCAGTCTGCATCGGTGCCCGTGGTGGCAGCATACAACTTCGCGACGAGATCGCCGGCGATGGTTACGTCTTCGGTGAGCGGCGGCGTTTCCCACGCCACGACATCGGGCCGATCCTGCACGAACCGTTGATCGTCGGCGAGCCACTGCGACCATGTCGACCCTCGACCAAACGTCGGGAGGATGGGCCGGGCGCGATACGGAATCGGTTTGTTGGGATCGGACACGTATGCATCGTACGGCTTGGGGTCACCCGCCTTTGGTGGTTCGTAGCCGAGCTTCCCTTCCGGCTGGAAATACAGCCGACGCGACGTGACATTCTGCTTTGGTGGC
>JANOKE010000281.1:0-4720 GCA_031419135.1 Gemmatimonadaceae bacterium | reverse complement strand
CCGATGCGCCAGTGATGGCCACACGAAGGCGCGGTCGATCGGCATACTCGACGTGACGCGCCAAATCGGCCAGCATCACCTCGTGCCGATACGCAAACACCCGCGCCAGCGTAGACTCGGCGAAACTGCCCGCCACCGTATCGCCAAGCGTTCCCAGAGGCAGCGCATACTCAATGTGGTCTTCCAGCACGCTGGCATTGGGACCATCTGCCGTGAACCGGTGTGTGTGCACCCAGTGCGCGAAGGGTCCTTCCTGCAATACATCCACGAACTGCTGGTTGACGAGGTAGTCGCGATGCTCAAGTTGCCACGTGGTGGCGACAGGTCCCGCATGGACCTGCAATCTCACACGTGCGCCATCACGAATGCCGCCGGTGTGTTCGAGCACGCGCGGGGCGTCCCACGGTGGTGCGAGCCGAGTGAACGCGCCTGGACGCTCGTGCCACGCGAACAAGGTTTCGACTGACACCGGTACACGCACAGTGCGCTGAAAGGTGCGCCGAGAGGTGTGACTGGTCATCGGCTTACCAGCCGCCAGCGTTCTCCAGGTCGAGCACACGCCAGCAGTACCAACTGGCAATGCTGGCCCACGGACGCCACGCGCGCGCGACTTTCTCCAGTCGCTCGGCCTCGGGCAGTGCTCGCATGTTGTAAATGCGCTGCGCACCCTTGCGCACGCCCAGATCGAGCACGGGCAGCACATCGGGCCGCCACAGCCGGAACATCAGAAACATCTGTGCTGTCCACCGCCCCACTCCGCGCACCGGGATGAGCGATTCGATGATCGCTTCGTCGTCCATCGTTTCGATGGTGTCCAGTGGTAAACGTCCGTCGACCACATGTCGTGCCAGGTCGCGAATGGCGGCCGTCTTGGCGCCGGAGAGCCCGCAGGCGCGCATAATGGCATCGTCGTGTTCGAGGATCGCGTGCGGAGACGGCGGCACTCCGTTTCCGCATTGGACGGTGAATCGCCCGTAGATGGTCGCGGCCGCCGAACCGGAGAGTTGCTGGTACACGATCGCGCGCGCCAGATGATCGAAATGGGTGCCTTCGGAGCGCGGGCGCAGCGTGCACGGCCCCACCGCATCAATGGCACGCGCCATTTTGGGATCAGCGGCGCGAAGCGCTTCGACGGCCCGATTGATCGTTCGCGTGGTGAGCGCTCTCGGAACACTCTGATTCGCCGCCAAGACCACCACTTTGTTACATGCTCGTCGAGAACATGATGTGCGCCTTCGGGGTGCCGGGGAACATCAACCACGGCTTGTCTGACGGCTTGGTTGAAAGCCCGTTGCTTTTCTCCGTCGCGAAGGGGATGTACACCACGAACAACGCGTTGCCCTTGGTGACCGTGCCGGTCGCTGCGTCGTAGTCCTCACCGAAAATCTGATACAGCGACGCCGGAGCCGTGGGCATCTTGATCTTTCCCGACTTCACCTCGGCGAAGCGCACGGTGTCCACTTGCGTGCCTTTCACGCCCGCAGCCCGCAACGACCGGCCGCGCGCCATGAACGGATCCATACCGTCGTGATAGCACGAGACATGGAACTTGTCTTCGGCGGGATCGTCAGCCAGACAGAGCATGCCGTTTTTGGCGGGACGCAGCAGTTCCAGTTTTCCCGCCACCTTGTAGCCCATCACACCGGCGTTGTCACGCATGGCTTCGGGCAAGGCCAGCACCGCGGCCGCGATCTGCTGGGTCACGGGCGGCGGCGTCTGGGTGTCGGCGGCCTGCGCGAAGGTGGCCAGCACGGCGACGGTGAGCAGTTGGCGATGCATGGAAACCTCGAGAAAGGCAGCGCGATCGATCGCGACGACCGTCGCGGGATACGCCAAACGATAGCGTGCGGTCGACCGCATGGCGAGCCGTCGGAGCCCAGTCGCTTGATGGGAGGCTCAGCCCGCCGGGTCGAATAACGCGATCACATCCGCGAGGCGCGACTCGAGGTGGCCAAGAAAGGCCAATGGGACGTGGTCGTTCGTTGTCGCTCGTTCTTCGCGTACCCGTGCGAGGAGGGCCAGGAGCTGTTCGACCGCATGTTCACCCGGCACGTTCACCTCGCGAAACTCATGGAGTTCGCGATCCACCAGCCGCAGAGCGGCTTCGGACTCGTAGAACGCGTCCTCAGCGGAACGGTTGGTGGTCATGGTGCTCGCGTGATGTCAGAGATCGCCGCGAGCCAGAATGCGACGCGCCACCTGATCGACGACATCGAGCGTGCTGTAGGCACCGGACATGACCTTGGTCCGCAGCTCCGCGACCCGTTCTGGGTTGACGTCGTCGCTCTGGTTTCCGGCCGCGCGTCCGGCCAACGAGCGCCCAGCGTCGGAAATCTGCACGGAATCCGATTTGCGCGGGCTTGGTGCGGGCGGTACGGCGGATGGCTCTTTGGGTCGCGAAACCGCCGGCTCAACGCTCGGTGGCGACTGGTCCGGACGAAGTGGATCGAATTTACTGCCGTTGATACGCATGGGTTCCTCCTCCTGACAAAGACTATCGGCAGACCGGCCCGGCAACTTGAGCGGCAGCTCCCGAAAAATGGTTCAGCGCACGAGGTTCAGGTGCCGTTGTTTCGGTTCCGCTGGTACTGGAGACGAGGGGATCACATAGGCCTGATGACCACTTCGGGTCATTGGACCGTGCTGTCCGGCAAGCACGACCTGTCGTGCACCCAGGCGCAAGCGCTCCACGGGATCGTTTTCGACAGCGAGGCAGGGCACCTCATTTTCGTCCAGTTCTGCGATCTTGTCACGCAACAGCACGCCGAACGACGCGATGGTGGATTCGCTCATCGTCGACTGTCCACGACCGTCGGGGCCGTATGGGCCGCGTAGCCAATGCCGGCACTTCCGGCGCGTTGGACCATGTTCAGTTCGGCGCGAATCTCCGACGCCCGATGTGCCACGCGAGCAGCCAATTCCAACGTGACCCGTTCCGACACCGAAAGGGCCGCACACACCTCGGTAATCAACTCGTCCGCCGCGTCGACCGCGCGTTCGGTGGCCGCAAACAGCGGACTGTCGGCGGTGGGGCGCTCCAAACGCAGCACCACCAGCTGTTCCGCCAGATCGCGCAGCATTTCGTCGCGCTGTTCGAGCAGACTGAAGAGTCGATCGTCGTCGTGGCCAATCACCTGTTTGGCTTCCAGCGCCGCGGCGTCGGCACGCGCACACAGCGCCCGTGCGCGGTGCGCCGCATTTGCGCGGGTGATCATGCGGACTTCCGGAGTTCGACAACCTGCGTGGCCGCCACGGTGAACCCGTCGCGCAAGTCAGTGACGATGCCGATGAGTTTCTGCAGCGTGGGCACGTCGCCTCGTTGCCCGATGTCCACGAGCTCGTACATCAGATACTGGTACAGATCGGCAAGCTGGCGGGCGATGCTTCCACCGCGTTCGAAGTCGAGCGTGGCCATCAATTCACTCACCAATCCACGTGCGCGACGCAAGGCGGCTACCCGCAGCTCGACGTCGTGCCGTTCCATGGCAATGCGTGCGCGCTCCAGATTGATGACGAGTTGCTCAAAAACAAACACCACGAGTCGCTCGGGCGATGCCGAACGGAGTTCCATGTCGCGGTAACTCGTAGTCTGGCTGACGTAAGACATGTGGATCCGGGCTGAAGTCAGGAACGATACGACCGTGCGCTGCTCTCCAGTATCGGCATCAGTTGTTCGAACCCGTAAGCGCATTTATTGAACTTGACAGTGCACCACGTTGCGCGTTGAGGCGGCTGATGGCCACTTCCATTCGCGTGAACTGTGCGACCAACTGCTCGCGTCGGAAGTCGAGACGCTTCTGCGCGTCGGCTTCGCGGGTTTTGAGCCGGATGGCGGCCTGATCGAGGTTCTTGAGTTGCGCGCTGATGGTTCCGATGCCGTACTGCGTGGCTTTGTCGGCCGCCGCGACAAACGCCGCACCAACGCCCGAGAATCCAAACAGCGCTTCGATTTCCAGCGGCTTCTCGGCCATCGCAGTCTTCAGCTTGTCGGCGTCGATCTTCAGCACGCCAAAGCGATCGAGCGCCACCCCGGCGATCGAGAGTTTGTTGTACGTGCCGTTGCTGGCCACGTCGGTGCGCAGCGCGTCGGTGAAGCTGTTCACCACGCCCCGCAACAGGCTATCGGCGTACAATGGCGCGCCAACCTTTCGCTGTTCATCCAGGAAGGCGTGAATCGCGTTGTACGAATCCGCCAGCTTCTGTACCGCGCTCAGCCCGCCATTCACGTCGCGGTCGATGGACACGTCGATCGACGTTCCTGCTTCGGCGGTCTGCAGATTGAGCGTCGTGCCGACGAGAGCATCGGTGATGGCATTGCTGCTGCGGGTGAGCTCGCGCCCGTCCACCCGCAGAATTGCATCCTTGCCCTGCTGCAGTTCACGACTGCGTCCGGTGATGGCCACCGACGCCGCACCCAGCGAGCCGGACGAACCGTCAACATGGGTGACACCAAGCGTCAACGACAACCGTGACGCGCCGCCCTGGCTGTCGGCCAGGCGAATGCGGCCATCGGTTCCGAGTGACGCGACCGCCGTGCGCGTTCCGGCGCCAAATCCGGTCGTGGCGTCGTTGATCCTGTCGAGCAGCGTTTGCATCGTGTCGCCGGCGCCCACCACCAATCCAATGGTGACGGCGGTCCCGTCGCCGCGCAGTCCGCGGATGTTGATCGCGTCACCGACCGCCAGACCCGTGGCGTTCCCGTCAACCTTGAGGCCCGCCA
>JANOKE010000280.1:0-1841 GCA_031419135.1 Gemmatimonadaceae bacterium | reverse complement strand
CCCGTCCCACGCGTGCGTCGGTGGAGCGTCGGCTGGACGACAAACGGCGGCGCGCCGACACCAAACAGGACCGACGCCGCGGCCATGACGACTGATCGGTCGCCGGCGGTGATTGGTTCGGTGACCTTTATCCCGAAGTTGTTCTCAACGCTGCGTGGGTATACGCGCGCCCAGTTGCTCAAGGATGTCACCGCTGGCATCATCGTGGGGATTGTCGCGCTGCCGTTGGCGATCGCGTTCGCCATTGCCAGCGGTGTCACGCCAGATCGCGGGCTCATCACCGCGATCGTGGCCGGCTTTCTGATTTCGGCGCTTGGGGGATCGCGGGTCCAGATCGGCGGGCCGACCGGTGCGTTCGTGGTGATTGTTTCGGGTATTGTCGCCAAGCATGGGATTGACGGCCTGCTCGTGGCCACATTCCTCGCCGGCGGGCTCCTCGTGGCGATGGGTCTGATGAAGCTGGGCGGCGTGATCAAATTCGTGCCACAACCCGTCGTGGTTGGGTTCACCAGCGGCATCGCTGTGCTCATCTTGTCTGGTCAGGTGAAAGACGCGCTCGGCCTGTCGATGGCGGCGGTGCCGGTCGGGTTTTTCGAGCGGTGGTACGCGTATTTGGGACACCTCAGTACGGAGTCGTAACCCGCGCTGGGTGTTACCGCGCTCACCTTGGGTATCCTCCTGTTCTGGCCGCGTGTCTCATTGAACGTGCCAGGTCCGTTCGTGGCACTCCTCGTGACTACCGCGCTGGTGCAGCTCGCCGGGATTCCCATCGACACGATCGGCTCGCGCTTCGGGCACGTCGGCGGCGGTCTGCCAACGCCGCATTTTCCTCACGTCACCGCCTCGATGGTGCGCGAGCTCGCCGGTCCGGCATTCACCATTGCCGTACTCGCCGCCATCGAGTCGTTGCTGTCGGCGGTGGTAGCGGACGGCATGATTGGTGGTAAGCACCGCTCCAACATGGAACTGGTGGCGCAAGGCATCGCCAACATGGTGTCGCCGATGTTTGGTGGCATTCCGGCCACCGGTGCGATTGCCCGAACGGCCACCAACATCAAAAGCGGCGGCCGCACACCGATTGCCGGAATCACGCACGCGGTCGTGTTGCTGCTCATCGCACTGTTTGTGGGGCGGTGGGCCGCGCTCATCCCCATGGCGACGCTTGCCGGCATCCTTCTGCTCGTCGCGTATCACATGTCGGAGTGGCGCAATTTCCGGGCGCTGCTTCGGGCTCCGCGCTCCGACGTGATCGTGCTGCTCACGGCATTTTCGCTGACGGTGGTCGTGGACCTCACGGTGGCGCTGCAAGTTGGCATGATCCTGGCGGCGTTCCTGTTCATGAAACGCATGGCGGAAGTAACAAACGTGCAGGTCATCACCCGCGAACTGGTAGACTTGCCAGAAGGTGCCGACGCCATGGATATGGCGGCGCGCTCGGTGCCTCGTGGCGTTGAGGTGTTCGAGATCGACGGACCGTTCTTTTTCGGCGCTGCCGAACGATTCAAGGAAGCGCTTGGCGAAATGGGACGAAAAACGCGGGTGCTGATTCTGCGTCTGCGCAAGGTCCCTGCGTTCGACGCCACGGATTGCTCGCGGAGATTGGCGAAGGGTGCATATTCGCCGGCATCGACGACGCGCTGTGGGCCGCGCGCGTCATCGTGGGCGCGCCCGCCATTCCGGCGCCGGGTGATCTCCACCGCGTGGTGGCGAATCCGACGCCGACCGACGGCGTGCTGATCAGAAAACCACCACGTTCGCCCCCAGATAGTACGTGACAAAGTCGGCGCGACCGCGCAGGGGAATCGGGTCGCGGTTCGAGTTGAACGCCTCTTCAACGCGTT
>JANOKE010000279.1:0-7343 GCA_031419135.1 Gemmatimonadaceae bacterium | reverse complement strand
CGCGAGGGCGTTGATGATCTCCTCGGAGATTCCATCCGAGAAGTACTCGTTCTCGGGCTCCGCACTCATGTTGGCAAACGGCAGCACGGCGATCGACGGGCTCGCGGCGGCCGTTGCTGAACCCGTCAGGTGCGCGGACGGCGTGTACGTCTGTGAGAGCGCCGAGCGGAACGCCGTCGCGTTTGGTGGGCGGTCATCCGGATCTGTCGCCAGCGTTGAATGCAGGAGCTGTTCAAGCCACTCCGGCGCGTCGGGTCGGGTTACTCGCAGCCGCAGAGCCGGCTCAGTGAAGCGCCGGACCAGCACCGCCTGTGGCGTCGCGCCAGTGTGCGGCGGGCTGCCGGTAAGCATCTCGTACAACACGCAGCCGAGCGCATAAATGTCTGCCCGCCCATCCACTTCTTTCTCGCCCAGCGCCTGCTCCGGCGACATGTAGGTCGGTGTGCCGAGCGCCAGACCGGTTTGCGTAAGCGACGAAGTCGCCGGTTGAACTGCTCGCGCGATACCAAAGTCCGTGACAAACGCGTGCCCATCGGCGAGCAGAATGTTCTCTGGCTTGATGTCACGGTGAATGACGCCGTGCTGGTGCGCATATGCCAACGCGTCGGACACCTCACGCGCGTAGTGGAGGGCGGTGGCGATCGGGAACGGACCATCGCGGCGCATTCGCGCCCGCAGGGTCTCACCATCCACGAACGGCATGAGGTAGTAGAGGAGCCCGTCGACCTCGCCGGAATCGATCAACGACACGATGTGGGGGTGATTCAACTGCGCGGCGATCCGGATCTCGCGCAGGAAACGGTCGCCGCCGAGGGATCGCGCGAGGTCGGCGTGGACCACTTTCACGGCGACCTGCCGGTCATGGCGCTGGTCGTGCGCCAGGTACACGGTGCCCATTCCGCCCGCGCCAACCTCACGCTGGATGTGGTACCGCCCCTCGAGGGCGGTTCGCAGCGACTCGATTCCCGAACCGTTCATCCCTGAAATCGATGCGTCCGGTCGGCGCGCCGCAAGATCAGCGGACCGCCGCGCATCAGTTCTTCTTCCACCCCTTCATGTCATCGACCGTCACCGGCACATCGAGGTGCTCGAGCAACAGCTCGAACCGCCGCTGTTCCTCGCGCTTGAATCGATCCTGATCGGGGAACAGCGTCTTGAGCAACGGCGCAGTGTCGAAGGCGTCGTTCGCGGTTGCCGCATCCTTCCAGACGATGGTGTAGCGAAAGTCCCAGCGATTGGCCTCGCCGGCGTGATACACCGGCGTGGCCGCCGACATGCTGATGATGCGTCCGAGTTCCTGCTCTTTGACCAACAGCGGATAGTGGTTCCGTTTGTACAGTTCCAGCCACTCGGCCGTGTACCCCCATTTGATCTTGTAGTAGTACTCAATGACATAGGGCCTGGCCGCCGCCTGAGCGCCGGCGCCGCGCGCCGGCAGTGCGAGCATGCATGCGACCAGGCTTGCAGCGACGACGCGGAAGAATCGGGTCATGCGGTTGGGGATTGAAGGGTTGTCCGAACATACGGCCCGCGCACGTTTTGCGATGTGGTGAATCGCGGCGCGGCGTTCGACCGTGTCTAGGCGCCAATAATTTCGTTGAGTCCTTCCAGCACCTGATCCATTTCCTCCGGCGTCACCATACCCAGGCGTTTGCCAATGCGTTCCACCGACAGCGTTCGGATCTGGCTGATCTTCACCCACGATGGCTTGGGCAGACGACGACCAGCGAGTTCCAGCGTGAGCGGGAACGCGGCGCGCTGGGGTTGGCTTGTCAGTGCCACGGCAATGACCGTACCCGATCGATCGTTGAACACGTTGTGACTTAGAATCAGCACCGGCCGTTGCCCGGCCTGCTCATTCCCACGAGTCGGGTTCAAATCCGCCCAGCGAATTTCGCCCCTCAGTATTCCGGCCACGATCCCTCGTCGACGCCGAGTCCTTCATCAGCCAGTGCCTGCTCTGCTGCGGGATCGAGCTTGGCGCATTCTTCGGCAAGGCGGCGGCGTTCGAGGCGATCCAACTGTCCGGTGACTGCGGCTTCGATGGCCTGACTTCGATTCGGATAGCGCTCGTCTCGGACCAGACGATCGACGCGGCGCAATGTCCGGGTATCGAGTGTGACTGCAACTTTCGTTTTCGCCATGAGATCTCCTTGGTATGACAATACATCATACCGGCAACCTGCAGACCTGTCAACTGCGGGTGTCCGGGGTTGCCGTTCGCCGAGCGCAGCGGCAGCGAACACGGCGCTGGGCTACCGAGCCAGCGCGGCATACCATGCGTCGGACACCAGAATGCCAATGGCGCCCAACTGCACGATCAGCGCCATGTAGATGTCCCCAGTGCATGGTCGCGGCTTGTGGACATCACGGGCGGTAAATCCAGGCTGACGACCTCGGGCCTGTACCGCCACCGTATCCGCCGGTGATCAGCGCTCCTCCACCACGGACCGGGGCGACCGCCGAGAACTGACCGGCCATGCGCGCATCGCCGGCCACGAGCGAAAACGTGCCGCTTGCCGGCTCGAATATCTCCGCCTGCGTCGCACCACCGGCGAGCAGGACTGCGCCCGTGGGCAGGAGCACGGCGCTGCCGTTGTGCTTGTAGCGTGGGCGTATCATAAGCGGGCCCGGGGTGAACGCTGCCGACGCGGGATCGAACAGCTCGGTGGTGTTATAGACTCCTTTATCATCGCGCTCGTCTGCACCTCCCGTAATCAGGACGCGACCATCGCGCAGCATGACGGCATCATGTTTGTGGCGGCGCACGCCCATGTCACCAACCCGACGAAAGACTCCACTTACCGGGTCGTACGTCTCCGCCGACGTGTACAGGGTGATGTCCGCGCGGCGCCCGCGATGCCCACCTGCGATGAGCACCCGGCCGTCCCGCAGCCGCACCGCGATGTGACTCTCGCGCGCAACGGTCATGCTGCCTGTGCGCGAAAAGCGGCCGGTTGCTGGATCATACAGTTCGGCGCTCGAAAGAAACGTCCAGTCCGGCCCGAGGCCCCCGGTAATGAGCACCCGTCCGTCGTTGAGGAGCACCGCCACGTGGTCGGAGCGGGCAGACTGCAATGATCCAGTTGCCGTAAACGTGTTCGTCGCCGGGTCGAACAGTTCGGCAGCCGCGATGGTGGTCGACCCCGCAGCATAGCCACCGGCAATCAGCACCTTTCCGTTCGGCAACATGGTTGCGGTATGACTGTAACGAACGGTGATCATGCGGGGCAGCGCCGAGAAACGTCCCGCGCCTGGCGCATACGCTTCCGCGCTGTGCGCCGCATTCGCTTCGCTCGCGAAGCCACCAGCAACCAGCACGCGTCCGTCGGGCAGTGCGGTTGCGGTGTGCGCCATGCGAGCGGCGCTCATCGCGTCCGTTTCATTGAGCGAGCCACCGGACTTCCCGCTCTGCGGAGTGAGGGAGCGTAATGCGATGAGCGGGACAGCCAGCAGCACGAGTGCGAGGGCTCCACTCACCGGGCGGCGACACTTGAGGCGTATGCTCTTCATGTGTTTCTCGGGTGAAGTACGTTCCGGCACGCCAGCGGTGGCGTTTCTTCGATACCGCCAAGGCGGGCTCTGTTTACCCGGCGCGGCGCGCGGCATGTGTAACCCAACGTTCGCAGCTATCTGTCGGCGTGCCGCATGGCGCTCCTGTTACCGTGACGGTATCGTACCCGAATTACCCACCCTGCCCCCCCGTGCGATCGCAGTTTGGGCGCCGCCGCATCACGCACCACTGCCTCGAACCATGACGATTGCTCCGGGCACGCCGTTCGGCACGTTTGAAATCCTCGCACCGCTGGGTGCGGGTGGCATGGGCGAGGTGTACCGCGCGCGCGATACGCGCCTGCACCGCGAGGTGGCGCTCAAGCTGCTGCCTGGAGACTTTGCGCGCGATCCCGAGCGCGTCGAGCGGCTCACGCGGGAAGCGCGCCTGCTGGCGTCCCTCAGCCATCCCAACATCGGCACCATTCACGGTATCGAGGAGCAGGCGGGAGAGATTGCGCTGGTGCTTGAACTGGTGGAGGGACCGACGCTTGCCGACCGGCTCAAGGCCGGTCCGTTGCCGACAGACTCGGCTATCGCGATGGCCCGACAAATCGCGGACGCGCTGGAAGCGGCGCATGAGCGCGGCATCATCCATCGCGATCTGAAACCGGCGAACATCAAGATTGCGACCAGCGGCAAAGTCACGGTGCTCGACTTCGGCATTGCGAAAGCGTTGCGCGTTGAAGCGGCGGTGCCAGCTACCGATGCGGGGCCTTCGTTCGCGACAACGCGTTCCGGCATGGTGATCGGCACGCCTGGATATATGAGTCCGGAGCAGGCGACTGGTGGCGAAGTGGATCGACGCGCGGACATCTGGGCATTCGGTTGTGTCGTGTTCGAGTCACTCGCCGGACGGGGACCGTTCGCCGGTGCGACGGTGGCGGAGATACTCGTGGGCGTTCTCGAGCGGGAGCCCGACTGGAAGGCGCTTCCGCGTGACGTGTCGCCCGAACTGGAAGACCTCCTGGCACGTTGTCTGCGCAAAGACACGCGTCATCGGCTTCAGGACATCGGAGATGCGCGCATCGCGATCGAGGAAATGCAGGCAGGTCATGCGCGCGCATTCGGGTCGTTGTTGCTGCCGCGTCGCCAGTTGTTCCCACGGCGTTCGCGTGCGTGGACGACTGGACTGGTGGTGCTGGCGTTGACGCTGGCGGGCGTGTGGAGCCTACGTCAACGTGCAGTTCCGGCAGCATCGCCTGCACAGCTGGTTGTGCAGTTGCCGCCGGGAGTGGTGCTTCCGTTGGACACCGAGCATCCGGTGCTCGCGCTCTCGCCGGATGGAACCGTGCTGGTGTTCGTCGGCGAGTCGGGCGGAACGCGTCGACTGTATCAGCGTGCACTGCGCGACGCCGAGTCACGGCCGATTCCCGGCACTGAAGGCGCGGCGTCACCGTTCTTCTCTCCGAATGGCGCCTGGGTCGGGTTTTTCGTGGGCTCCACGATTCGAAAGGTCGCGACGGCCGGTGGCCCGCCGGTGACGGTGCACGCATCGACGCCAATGACGGTCAATCGAGGCGCATCGTGGATGGGCGCTGACAGCGTCATACTCGCCGCAAGTGCGAACAGTGGACTCACGCAGAGCTCGATGGCGGGAGCGCCGCCGCTTCCCCAGTCGAAATGGGACTACATCACGCGGGACATCAATGCGGCGTATGCGTGGCCGGAAGCGCTGCCTGACGGTCGCACGGTGCTGTTCACGGACAACGGCAGCGACGATGCCGCGAGCACCGCTGCGCAGTCGCGGGTGTCAGCACTGTCACGCCGTGACAAGGCCGTCACGACACTCGTGAACGGCGCAACCAGTGCACGCTACTCCGCAACCGGTCATCTCCTGTTTGCGCGCACTGGAGCCTTGTACGCGGCAGACTTCGACGCCGAACGCGCGCGAACAAACGGTCCCGAGCGTCGGATACTGGATAGTGTCATCGCCGAACCCAATGGCGCCGCGCATTTCGCGGTATCGGCAAGCGGTGTACTCGCCTACGTCAAAGGCGGGACTATCGTGCGCCAGCATGAGTTGGTGTGGGTGGACCGCCAGGGTTCGGCTGTCCAATTGATCGACAATGGCCGAGCGTTTTCCTTCCCGCGCTTGTCGCCAAACGGGAAGCGTCTCGCACTCGGCAGTCCGACGGGCGCAAACGATGACGTGTGGATCCTGGACCTGACCCGCAAGACACTCGATCGCATGACCACACACGCCGGTGAAGACTTCGAGCCGGTCTGGAACCACGATGGGTCGCGTCTGGCCATCGCCTCGGAACGGAGCGACGATGAGGGACCCGGATTGGCCTGGACGGTCAGTGCGGACTATCAGCTCGAGCATGTGTTGCGCACGCCGGGAATCGGGAACTGGGAGTTCCCCACGTCATGGTCTCCTGACGGCAAGTGGCTGGCGTACACAAGAGACCGCGCCGGTGCCGCCAGCGATGTAGAGTTGCTTCCGACATCGGGTGCGCAGGTTCCCGTTCCGTTCGCCGCGACAGCCGCATCAGAAATGGCGGGCATGTTCTCGCCAAGCGGCAGGTGGATGGCGTACGTGTCCGATGCCACCGGCCGCAACGAAGTGTACGTGCAGCCGTTTCCGGGGCCCGGCGCGCGCGAACAGTTGTCGGCAAATGGCGGCACGGAGCCGCAATGGAGTCGCGACGGGCGCGAGCTGTTTTATCGAGAGGGCGCTCGCCTGATGGCCGTGCCGGTTGGTGTCGGCCCCGCGTTGACGCCTGGCGTTCCCGTGATGCTCTTCGAGGGACGCTACGACGAGTCGCCCTACGGAGGCCGTTCTGCAAACTACGACGTGGCGCTTGACGGACTGCATTTCCTCATGGTTCGGCGCAAGCGTCCAACAGAACCAACGGTCATTCACATTGTGTTCAACTGGCCAGCGGCACTGCTCGCTCCGCAAGCAGCCGCCAAGCCATAAGCGGCGCGCCGACGCTGCGGCGGACAGCGGCTCGGTGGAGTGGAACGCCAAGTGCGTATAGGCCATGTGCCGCCGGCCTGCCGCCTGTGAATGTCGAACTGCAGCCGCCTACTTCTTCCGCACCAGCACCAACATCGTCGCGCTCCCCGCCCCCGACGGCGTCACCAGCTGTCCCCCGATCATCATCCGAAGGTCGGCGCCCGTGTTCGAGAGCCACAGCGTGTCGCCGCTTACGCGGAAGTGATACTTGTCGGATCCGCCCGACATGAAGTTCGGACTCCGGGCAACGACCGGGTGAATTGTCAGCGTAGAGTCCGCGACCTCGTACGTCCCCGCGTTGGCGACGAAAGAATCGTAGGCCGCGAGTTTCTCAGCGTCCGTGACACTATCGTTCGCGGCCAACAGGCGCGGCTGATTGCCCGTGACGCGCATCATGCTGTAGTGCTTGTCGTCAAACAGATAGACACTCGGCTGCACCGTCGTGTTGGCGGCGGAATCTGGGCCCGTCACGCGGATACTCACGACGCTCCACGCACCTTCGAGGGGTGGCTCTGGACCATCCATCCGTTCGCACGCCACGAGCATGGTTGCTGCGAGAGCTGCCAGCGCGATTGGCGCCGTCGTGTGCACGTTCATGGGGCTCGCTCCACCGTTAAGGGAAAAGTCACGAACTCTCTTAAGAAGGCGCGTTTGGGGCGAATTGCAAGAGCGTCGGCCTGCTGGGGCTTGAGCATCACCCCAGCCGCTCGCGAATCCAGACGATGGAACTCGCTGACGGCGCCGTGGCGCGCGGCAGCGGTCGGCCTGCCGCAACGGCTTCTGCGGCAGCGGTTGCAATCGCTACCGCATTCGCGGCCGCCGTCGC
>JANOKE010000278.1:0-5970 GCA_031419135.1 Gemmatimonadaceae bacterium | reverse complement strand
GTACGAAGACGCCATGATCGCAGCGATTGCCAAGGTGCATGGCCTCACCGTTGTCACGCGCAACGTCGCTGACTTTGCCTCCTTCGGCATTGACGTACTCAATCCGTTTGCATTTGACGCCAAGGCCTGACTCGCCCTACGCCGGATCATACGCCGCGACGATCTGATACGCTTTGCGCATCTCCTCGCGCGAGAAACGATTGGCCAGGGCTCGCATCACGGCAGCCTTGTCGGCATGAATCGTCAAGTGCAGCGCGCGCAGGTCGTCGTAGGCAGCACGCACCCGCTCGCGCAGATCGAACTCGCGGTTCACCTGGGTGATAGTCGCATCAATGTTCGGCCGGAAACGCTCAATGTCGTCGAGCTGATACTCTTCGAGCAGCAACGGCAACAGCGTCTCGTAGGTCAGCGTGTCGCTGGTTTCAAGCACGTTCCAGCAGGTCGCGATCACCGCTGTCTTGTTGATTCCGGTGGCCCAGTGAATCTGCTCGACGGATTCCGGCTTGCACTTCCACAGGCTGGCGCGGCCGCCCGGTTCCACGACATGCCACACGGCGCCTTCGGTGCCGCTCAGCTTGTCGCCCCCACCGTCAACCGGTTTGTTGCCGAGCTGCATTTCGTCGCGCAAGGATGCATAGCGCGCCACCGGATCTTCGCCCGCGATGAGTTCACCGACGAGCGGCGCTGCCGGCACACCCAGCAAATCGAGCTGCGCCGGCGACACGATGCTGGCGTCGTTGGGCCGCACGCCGAACAGCACCGCCAGGTCGAGGCCGACGTCGTACGCGATCAGGTGCGCGTTGCGCGCACCAAACATCTCCATGCTGATGTTGCAATCGTTGGCGCCGACCAGTTCCGGAACACGCGGGTAACGCGTCAACAGTTCACGCCACATGTCGAGGAACGGCCCCCACTTGCTGTTGCGCAACACCGGCGCCAATCGCAACTTGTACGTCAGGTGCATCGCGCCGTCGGCATCGCGATAGCGATAGGCGAGCACGTTGGTGCCATCCAGCTTGTCGTGCAGATAGACGCGCTCGATGGGAGGGAAATGAAAGCGGCCGTCCTTGCCAAACGGATAGTGCAGCTTGGGCGTGGCGTAGATCGGTTGCGGCGCAGGTTTGCCATCGACATGCGTGATGGCGAGCGCGCCATACCGATGATCGGGCTTCTGCGAGAGGTAGCCTTGTACGCGCAGTCCGTCGTTGAACGGATCTTCGACGTCAAACGGCGTCAGGAACCGCGCGTCGAGTCTGGTCAGCTCAACGGCGATGGCGAGTGAGTCGGGCACGATGGGATGATAGTGCAACCATGACTTCGACTCAACGTTGTTCTTCCGGCGTCACGGTCTCCAATGGTGCCTCGGTCAGTTCCGCATCCCCAACAACGCGCACTGCGGGCTTGTGAGCCGCAGCGCCATGGCCGATGGCACGGAATGCGGAGGCCTGGGTGTCCGGCTGAGTAAGGGTCCGGCCGATGACTTCCATGGAGGGGGACCACTCGCGACTTTGCAAACCTGACGGCGGGGGCCGAGTGTCGAATATCCGATCTACCGCGTCGAAACCTACTCCATCAATTGAGCATGACCATGCAGCGTACGTCAGTTACCGCGTTCGTTCTCGCGGCGCGCGACCTCTCCAGCATCGCGCGACGGCAGTGTGCGCTGTTGGGCTACACGGGTGACTACGATGGGCGAAAGCTCAGCGAAGCATGCAAGCATGTCGTCGAGCCGATCGACGATGTCAAGGTCGGTTCATGCATCAGGACGCTGTCTTATCAGACGCGAGCGATTCCCTCGAAGATTTCTGACACGCCGCACGCAAAGTCTGGCAACACGCGCCCGCCGGTTAACGTGTCGTCTTCATGAAGCAATACCACCGGTGCGTCAGATGAAATAAGCATACCGGTGCGACGCACCGGATCGACCACCCACATGAGTGCGGTCCCAGACCTCAGGTAGTCATCGAGCTTCTCGTCGAGCTCGGACGCGGTCTCGCTCGGCGAGAGCACTTCGATGGCAAGATCGGGCGCAAACTTGAGCAGCCCCGGCCCGACGCCGTTTTGCGGTAGTCGGTCGCCACGGACAAACGATGCGTCGGGCACACGAACCGTGCGTGGAAGCTGCAGCAATTCGTAGCCAACACCATCAGCCCACACTCGGCCAAGGCGAGCACGCTTGACGTGGGACGAAAGCAAGACCACCACATTCGTTGCGGCGCATCCGTGTGGACCACCTGGCGGCGGACTCATTCGCAGCTCACCACGGACGAGCTCCGTCTTTGCGCCCTCGGGTGACGGATGCACGAGAAATTCGTCGACCGTCATCACCATGACGAGTCCACGTGCTGGATGTGCCATAGAGGACTCCGCTCAGCGGCCATACAGGAAGCGTACGCTCGGCGCACGGATTTGTGCAAGCAGGCATTCGTCACGATACACCGCTGGCCGCCGCGCCCCTTCACCGTTTACGTGCACGCCGCATCCTTCCACCGCACGCGGCCAGTTCGCGAGACGTAGCGTGGTTGGAGGTTCGTCGCTCGCGTTTCGCGAACACGCGGGATATTTCGAGGCGCCCCCCCTTACCCAACCTCATGGAATTACAGCAACGCCTGCAGACTCTCAGCGCGGACTACACGATCGAACGTGAGTTGGGCGGTGGCGGCATGTCGTGCGTGTTCGTGGCGACGGAGTTCGCGGCGGATCTCCGCATCCGTCCGCGACCCGGATAGAAGCATAGCTCGGCTGACTGCTGCAATCGTTTGTTCGGCCGCAGCGTCGCGCACCTGCGCCACCGTGAGTCAACCGCCTTGTTAGATGGCGGCGCCCTGACCTGGCGTTCGTCGCCCGCGACGGGAGTGCGGTCTTTGACCTTTTTCAGAACACGCTGAAACGCGCGCACCGATCCACGCTTCGCGCGCGCCTCCAAATAGTCACTGGTCATCAGCACCGACAGCTTCTCAGCGAGCGACGTCGCGATCAATTGGTTGATCGAGATGCCTTCCTGCTCCGCCAACTCGCGCGCTTGCCGATGCAACGACTCCGGCAGGCGTAGTCTGATCGTGCTCATGCCGCACCTCCTGGCAGTGTCAGGAATTGTCCTGGGGTGATCGCGCACAACCCAAACTGCTCCACGCCAACGAAGTCGCGCAGATTAAACGTTACGATGTACTCACAGCGAGCCTCCACGGCGACTTCGAGGACCATATCGTCCTTCGCATCCCGCAGAAACGGTCGCCACAAAAAGAAGATCTGTCGATGATGCGCGACGCGGCACACAAAGTCGAGGACCTTGTCGATCTCGTCTTGGGTCAGCCCCAGCTCGCGCGATTGACGCCGCGCCACAGCTTCGTATTCCAGTACCAGCGGCACCGACACGCTCACCTCGAAGTCACCTGCGGCAAGGCGCTCCAGCAGCGCGCGAGGCGCCGCTGCAGCAACGCCGCCCAGCGGCGGGTGGCTTCGGTGGGCGCGAGTCGTGGCGCAGGGACGATCGCGGGCGGCACGGTCGGCGCTGCGGGCGTCGCCTTGCCGCGCATGCTTCGCGGGCGGTTGCCATACCAACCGTAGTACCGCGTCGTGAGTTGGCCCTTGTCTGGGATGTGGACCAGCAACCCGGGCGAGGAACTCCAGCGGGTAGGCAGTCTCGGTGCCCGCCGTCGAGCCCTCCGACTTATCGGAGCGATAGGTCACGGCCTTGGCGGCCCGGTCGTACGTCAGCCGCTCCAGCGCAACGGGACTGCCTGTTGGCGTACCAGCGCCGCGGTGATCGATGGCATCGAGCGTTCAGAGCCACTGGCGCTTGCCGTGAAGTTGAGGCGTGCCGGTGAAACGGTGATCGAACTGATCTGCGCGCCCGGCGCGCCGAACAAGCTGCTGGACTGGCGACGACTCGACTGAGATCTCTGCGGTCAACGCGTACAACCAATCCGACGCATCGCGAAGTCGATGCCACGCGTACCATTCGGTCCAGGACCCTCGATTCGCGCTATCAGCGAATCTGCGCCACGGCGACGATAGATTATGCGCTGTGGAAAGTCGTGGGTCGGGTTCTCGACGACAAATCCCGAGTCGGACAGTTGCGTAGAGCGAAACGCGGTTTCACGCTGACGCGATGGAAGTGCGGTATAAATAAGCGTGTCACCACGCGCTTCGAGTCGCAGCTGTTCGAACGCGCTGGTAACGCCACCCGCCACCGTACGGCTTGCCCCGAGCATCAGCTCACCGGCCGGCAACATCCACATCTCCAGCGTCACCTGTTGCGCCGATTTTCGCTCCCAACAGCCGGCAAGCCAACCCAGGCGGTCGAGTCGATTGGCCACCACCGGAATGGGGGTGACGCGCCGAGGTGGCGTGCTGCCCGACGCACCGGCCACAAAAATCCCACCAACGCCATCAGCCTGCCCAGCGTACGCGAGCCATCGTCCGTCGGATGACCAGGTAACCGGCGCACCAACGTGCTCGAGCAATACGGCCGCCCCGTTCGCATCGGCATTCATTCGCCACACGCGCCGAGCGCCACCTCGATCGGAAATGAACGCAAGGGAGCGGCCGTCGGGCGCGTACACCGGCGCGTTATCCACTGCGGGGTCGTTGGTCAGCCGCCGCACATCGCCGCCCGTGGCGTCCATCGAGTAGATCTCCCAATTGCCATCACGGTTTGACGCAAACGCGATATGCGCGCCATCGGCCGACCAGCTCAGCCCCGATTCCTCGGCGGTGGGCGTTTGCGTAAGCGCGACCCGACCGGTACCGTCGGCGTTCATGACATGGATGTCGTGTCGTTGGCCGGCGCCAGCGGGAATCGACAGGAACAGCAGCCGGCGTCCGTCAGGCGACCAGTGTGGTTGGTACTCCATGTCGGGCGCACTCGTCAGCTGCCGCGCATTGGCACCATCGGCGTTCATGGTGTACACGTCGAGGTTTCCGTTACTCATTGCGGCGAATGCCACGCGTTTGCCGTCGGGAGACCACGAGCCGTCGCGCGCGTCTTCACGGACTTTGGTGAGCGCGCTCCCATCGGCATTGATGGCGAAGAGATCAAGCCGACGTGGGTTTTCCAGATTGGCACCGAACATGAGCCGTTGCGCATCGGGCGACCACCGGGGATTCGCATAGCGGGGTTGCGCTGACGCGGAGGGGTGTGCGACGAGCAGACTGAGCACCAACAGGAACAGCACTCGAACCGGCATGTGTATCTCCGACGGCGTGGATGGATCCAACAATGCAAGGTACGGCGCGCACCTGATTGTAAGAATACGACCGGCGCGTGGCTGGGCGCCCAGACCATCCTGCACACTGTCAGAGGAACGTCAGGTCCGGGCAAATCGCTCGCGATTTCCGAACTGTGTGTCGACTATGAAAGGCGAACGGGCACCCCGCTCATTTCTCGACGACAGGCACACCCGGGAGGCGTTTCACAATGGTCTTACAGAAGCGAGATGCGGCCACACCCCGCTCTCCGAGGTGGCGCGCTGCTCGCGCGCTGGGACTGGCACTGTGTGCGATCACCGCATGCGGCAAGGCCAGCGCAACGGAGCCAAAAGCCGGCTTCGCGGGGACATACGCCACACGGGTGAGTGTGACGGAGAATGCGTGCGGTGCCGTTACGGTCATGGACATGCCAACGGTGGTTACCCACACCCCACCAAACGGAGCTATCAACCTCCTCCATGCCGCAGTTGAGTAGTCTTCGCAATGACGTCGCGTGAGCAGTGTCACCGTGTGCTATTTGCAAATGGTTTGGTTCCCGTGAGGATGCATGCGGGCCGGTGCAGCGTGCAGTGGTTCCGCGACGGTCGCGAATGCGGCCGGAGCGGGCTTTAGAATGTTTGGCTCTTCGGGATTTCGTGTGGGTAGAAACCGCGCATTTTGAAGGGTGTTCCTGCCAGTTTTGAGCGGCGAAATGAACCACCTGAACCACGGAGCACACAGAGCGCACGGAGTCCCCCGGAACTGGAAAGCGTTCGCCCA
>JANOKE010000277.1:0-1825 GCA_031419135.1 Gemmatimonadaceae bacterium | reverse complement strand
TTTGGCGACGCGAGCGATTTTTCGTTCCTCTTCGTGGGCAATGTCGATCCCGTCACGCTCAAGCCGCTGGTTGAGCAGTGGCTGGCTCCGCTGCCATCCACCGGTCGCCACGAGACGTTTCGTGATGTGGGTCCCAAACTGTTCAGCGGCCATATCGACAAAGTGGTTCGCAAAGGATTGGCACCGCAGAGTCAGACGGCGATTCTGCTTGCCGGCGCCGACGTGTGGACGCGGGAGCAGGCGTACCTCTTGTCGTCAGTAGGTGAGGTGCTCGAAATGCGACTCAACGACCGACTGCGCGAAGCGTTGGGTGGTACATACTCCGTTGGCATCAGCACGGCCTTTTCGCGTCGGCCGCGACAGGAGTGGCAAGTGGTCATCAACTTCGGTTCCGCGCCGGAGCAGGCCGACACCATGTTCGCCGCCGTGCGACAGGAGCTGGACTCGCTGCGTCGTGTGCCGCCCACCGCGGCCGAGTTGGAGCGGGTACGTGAACAGCAGCGCCGCGAATTGGAGGTGGCCCGCAAGCAGAACAACTGGTGGGTGGCGATGCTGCAGGGACGGCTCGACAATGGTGATGACGTGACGACGGTGTTCGCAGACGACGCATTGATCGCCGGATTAACGGTCGAAAAACTGGCGCTCGGGGCGAAGAAATTTCTGAATGAAGCGAATCGGGCGCGGTTTGTCCTCTTGCCGGAGGCAAAGAGGAGTAGGCAGTAGGCAGTCGGTAGTCGGCAGTACTGGTTACTGCAGTAGAGAGTACTTCTTACTGCAGTAGAGAGTACTTCTTACTGCAGTAGAGAGTACTTCTTACTGCAGTAGAGAGTACTTCCTACTGCAGTAGAACGTACTTCCGACTACCGACTACGTACTGCCTACTCTCTCTCGACAATCGCCTTCACCGCCCGCTTCAAATCCCGCCCTTCCGCGACGTACACAGAATCGAATACGTCCAGCCCCTCCGCGTACACCCGTCGTGACAGCAGCACGGCGTTGTTCAATTCCACCTTTGCGGCCCACCCCGACGGGTACCCGCGCAACTGTGGCCCCACGCTATCGATCAAACGCATCTTTGCTGCGGCATACACGGTCGCGCGCGCGGCCAGTCGCTCCACTCGCGCGCTATCCGGCAGCGCGCGGAACACCGAGTCGATTTCGTGCGACACGCGCGCCCAGAACGCGCCAAGTCGCAGATCGTCCTGCCAATCGTCCTCCGCGCGGCGCAACAACGCCGTATCACCACGGGCGCGAAAAAACTCCTCGGCGCCGCGACCGCCGACAAACGTTGCAAACGATTCATTGAACGCCACCCGTCCCTTGGCAAAAAACGTGTTGTGCAGGAGTTCGTGCAGAATCGTATTGACCAGGGTGACCGAGTCGGCTTTCACCGTGGTGCTCACCAGCGGATCGTTGAACCAGCCCAGCGTGCTGAATGCCGACGACGGACCCAGCGTCACATCAAATCCGTCACGCAACAGCGCCGCCCTGGTGCGCTTTGCCTCGTCAAAGTCAAAAAAACCCTTATACGGGAATGTGCCCACCACGGGGAACCACCACGTCTTGCGTTCCAGGCGATCGCGATAGGCCGCCGAGAGTACCAACACCAGCGTGTCTCGATCGAGACGACTGAACTGGGTGAAACTGTCGCCCGCCTTGAGACCGAGCGCGGACACGGCAAACATGCGTGCCTCGGACACCAGTCGCAGCTTGTCGAGCGTCGCACCATCCAACGCCACCGCGGCGGTGGCCGTCACCGAGGTGGTGCGCGAGCGGCCCGAGTCTGCCAGCAATCGGTCGATCGCCTGTCGACGTGACAGAATGC
>JANOKE010000276.1:0-1171 GCA_031419135.1 Gemmatimonadaceae bacterium | reverse complement strand
CGTTGGCCTCATCGAAGGTGGCGCTGAGGCGATCGCGTCACTTGTCAAGTTGGCCAGCGGGTGGTGGTCCGATCGGTCGCGGCGTCGCAAACCACTCATTGTGTTGGGGTACACAATTGCCTCGCTGGTACGACCCCTCATCGGTTTCGCGCAATCTGCTCCACAGGTGTTGGCCATCCGCTTCGCGGATCGGGTGGGAAAAGGGGTCCGCGGCGCGCCGCGCGATGCGTTGCTGGCCGCATCCACACCGGTCGCCCATCGCGGAAGGGCATTCGGGTTCCATCGTGCGGCCGACCACGCCGGCGCCGTAGCGGGCCCGCTCATCGCGATGGCGTGTCTGGCGTGGTTCGCCATGCCACTCCGGCACGTGTTCTTCGTGGCCGCGATTCCCGGCGCACTGGCCGTGCTCGTGGCCATATTTGCGGTGCGCGAAGAACCTGTGCCGGTCGCGCTGAAACCAGTAAACCTCGCGGCGGCAGTGACCACCGAACCGGCAACCGCGATCGACGTCGATGCAGCGGGCGACAGCAACGTTGATGCCATCGCCGCGCCGCTGCCCCGCTCGTTCACCCGCGTGATGATTCCTATCGCGCTGTTCACGCTCGGCAATTCCACCGATGCGTTCCTGATCTTGCGCGCCAATCAACTTGGCGTGTCGATCGCCATGATCCCGCTGCTCTGGGTGCTGCTGCACGTCGTGAAGAGCGCGTCGAGTACACCCGGCGGGGCGCTCTCCGATCGCGTTGGGCGCACCCCGCTCATTATTGGTGGATGGATCGTGTACGCGTTGGTGTATGCAGGTTTCGCGGCGGCGAATACGCCGTGGCACATTTGGGTGCTGTTCGCGATGTACGGGCTGGTTTTTGGCCTCACTGAGGGCACGGAGAAGGCGCTGATCGCCGATCTCGTTCCGTCAGCGCGACGCGGTCGTGCCTTCGGCGGGTATCATGCGGTGATTGGGGTGGCAGCACATCCGGCCGCGGTGGTGTTTGGCGCGGTGTGGGACCGATACGGCGCCAGCGCGGCCTTCTTGATGGGCGCAGCACTCGCCGTGACCGCTTCGATGTTGCTGCTGCTACTTCTTGGCCTTCGTGCCGTTGGGGCCGATCGTCCGCTCGAATAGGTCGAAAATGCGCGAGTACTCGTCGGTCCACGACGAGGGCCGCACGAA
>JANOKE010000275.1:0-4491 GCA_031419135.1 Gemmatimonadaceae bacterium | reverse complement strand
CTGCATGCGACTCACATCGACGGCGAAGGCCGTTATTCCAACCAGAGCCACCCCGAGAATGGCCACGAGCACGATGGTAGCGCCGCGCCGTTCGCGCCGGGCCAAGTGAGAACGAGCAGGACAACGACGCATGATCACTTCCTCCGTAGATGCTACTTTCCGACGTTCCCCAACTGGCGCATAATCTCCATGAACGCCGGTCCGATGATGATCACCATCAATGCAGGCAGCAAGAACAAGGCCAGCGGAAATATCATTTTGAGCGCCGCCTCGGCGGCCCGTTTTTCGGCATGCTGCCGCCGCCGCGTGCGCATCGACTCGGCATTAATGCGCAACACCCGGGCAATCGACGAACCCAAACGTTCACACTGGATCATACTGGCCACAAGGGCCCGTAGTTCCTCTACACCGGTTCGTACCCACAAGCCGTGCAAGGCGCGCTCGCGAGCCATGCCGGCGCCGGTCCGCCGGCCAACCTGCGCCAGTTCCAGCGAGAGGTCGGGGTGCAGGGTCGCCATGTCACGCGACACCCGCATGATAGCCGCATCGAGTGAAATACCGGCCTCAACGCACACCACCAGCAAGTCAAGCGCATCCGGTAGTGCCCGGCGCACGCGGGTTTGACGCGCCGTCACGAGCCGATCGAGAATGGCTTGCGGACCAACAATACCGATGAGCACGCCTAAGCCGATCAGTCCGAACCTCCAGAGCACGTCGTCCCGTGGCGCGAGCACGAACGCGATTATTGGAAACACCACCACACTCGCCATGCGAAACGCCGTAAACAGAATGGGCGACGCCGGTCCATCGAATCCGGAAATAATGAGCTTCTCCCGGTTTGAGCTTCCCGACAGCATCTCGGTGGGGAGCATCTCACTCAACCAGGCGGCGAATCGGGCTGACGCGGAGAGTTGATTGGAAATCAGCAATCGCTCAACAAGTTTCTCAGGCTCCAACGGATTGACGCGATCGAGCGTGGCTTTCCGCTCTGCCTGGGCAAAGGCGATGTACACAGCCGTGCCCAGCGCCACGATAATCGTGGCGATCAGGAACACCAGCGAAAGCGGGATGCTGCCGATGGACGGCACTACATCTCCACTTGAGCGATGCGGCTCATGATGAAATAGCCTATAGCCACAGAAATCACCGCGTAGCCGATGGCGAGGTGCCCGGCCGATGTGGTGAGCAGCGGCTGCATGTACTCAGGGTTCATGACGTACAGAATGCCAAACATCACAAAGGGCATGGCGGCGAGCACACGCGCCGACGCCTTCGGTTCGGCGGTGAGCGTGGCCACTTGTCCGCGAAATGTGAGACGCTGGCGGATGATGCTGGAAATGCTCATCAGCAACTCGGCAAGGTTTCCACCCGTTTCGCGCTGCAGCAGCAATGCCGTGACAAACATCCGGACATCGTCGGTCCCGATGCGTTCCTGCATCGCGATAAGCGCCGTACGCACGTCGATGCCAAGGCGCTGCTCATCGTGGAACCGGGTGATCTCGGGTCCGAGTGGGGATGACGTTTCCTTGCCGACAAACTCCATGCCGGCCTGCAGTGAGTAGCCGGCACGAAGCGAGTTGGTAAGCAACTCCAGCGCGTCGGGCAGTTGCATTTCGAACTGGAGCACGCGCTTTTCCTGCCGACGGAGCAACAGGAGCCACGGAATGAGAGCGCCCAGCAAGCCGACCGCGGACAATGCGCCACCCAACGAAAAGCTCGCGACGGTGAGACCGATCAGGCCACAGAGAACACTGAGCAGAATGAATTCCCCGGGGCGCTGTCGCGAACCAGCGTGCGCCAGCTCTTTTTCAAGCTGGATAATAAAGCCACGCCCTGACAGCAACTCGTCGAGCACGCGAATGTCCGACACCCGCACATCGCGCAGGATGGAGGTGGGCGTCCGGCTGCGGATAAGCCCGCCCACTTCCCCAACCCGAATTCTGGCGGCATCCGTGGCGCCCAGGCGTCGGCGATTCAAGAACACAAATCCGCCGACGACGAGAAACATCACCCCCAGAAAGACCCCGGTCAAAACGATGGTCGTCATGATCGAATCGGGCTAGTGCTGAGCGAACAGGTCGGCCGGAAGTTCGATGCCGCGGGTGGCGATGGCATCGGCAAATTGCGGTCGCACTCCGGTGGCCTCGAACACGCCTTGCACCGTGCCATCTTCCGACACCCCGCGACGGCGGAAGCGGAAGATCTCCTGGATGGTGACAATCTCGCCTTCCATGGCCGTGACTTCGGTAATGCTGGTAACGCGACGCGTGCCATCGGAAACGCGCGACACCTGGACAATCAAATGCAGCGCCGATGCCATCTGCTCGCGGATGGCGCGTGTGGGCAGCGCCGTGCCGGCGAACAACACCATGGTTTCGAGACGGGCGAGTGCGTCGCGCGGGCTGTTGGCGTGAACCGTGGTGAGAGAACCTTCGTGACCGGTGTTCATGGCCTGCAGCATGTCCAGCGCTTCGCCCGATCGTACCTCACCAATGATGATGCGGTCTGGACGCATACGCAGCGCGTTTTTCACGAGGTCGCGTGCCTGCACTTCGCCGCGTCCTTCCGTATTTGGCGGGCGCGTTTCGAGACGGACTACGTGCGCCTGCTGCAATCGCAGTTCGGCGGCGTCTTCGATGGTGACAATGCGTTCGGTGTTTGGGATAAAGGCCGAAAAGGCATTGAGCAGTGTGGTTTTGCCGGCCCCCGTTCCGCCCGAGATCACGATATTCAGCCGCGAAAGCACGCAGGCCGCGCAAAAACGCATCATCTCCGCCGTTAACGCGCCATACTGCACCAGTTCTATGGGCGAAATCGTCGCGCCAAATCGACGGATGGACAACACGGGGCCGTCGATGGCCAGTGGCGGAATGATCGCGTTCACGCGCGAGCCATCCGGCAAGCGCGCATCCACCATTGGCGATGATTCGTCAACCCGTCGGCCAACACGACTGACGATGCGATCGATGATGGTCAGCAGGTGCGCATCGTCCCGAAACACGATGTGCGTTTTCTCCAGCCGACCCCGTCGCTCGATGAACACGGATTTCGAGCCATTCACGAGAATGTCGCTGATGGAATTGTCGCGCGTGAGCGGCTCGATGGGCCCGAGCCCTGTGACCTCCCACACAATCTCTTCAACAACCTCGTCCCGTTCGGCCGCCGAAAGCGGTGCCTGCTCTCCGCGCAGGAACTCGAGCACTGCCGCGCGAATCTGCTGTACCAGCACGCCTTCGTCGCGGATTTTCTCAAGCGCCGAAAGGTCGAGCCGTTCCACGAGCTTGGTGTGCAACTCGCGCTTGAGCCGATCAATTTCGCGTTCTTTTTCGGGCTCGACATAGGCCTTCGCGGCGGTCGCGATGGTGAGTCCCCGCAGCGGATCGTCACCCGGCGTTGGCGACGCGGGATCGCTGCCATTCTGCCCCGTCGCAGTCGCACCGTCCACCGGTTCCACGCTCTTGGCCGGTGTGGGCGAAATACCCAGCAATCGTTCACGCAGTGAGGGACTCATCGGTCAGTTCCGCTTGCGGCCGAAGAGCCGGCCAAAGGTTGTGCCCGACGGCCGACCATTCGCTTCCGGTGCGTCGGCGATTTCTCCACCCACCTTGATGGCCAGTTGGTCGAACGTTGTGGCAAGCGGAGCAGTTGGCGCCAGTTGTGCCACCGGGATTCCGCGCGTTTGCGCGTCGGATGTGAGTTGAAAAGCGTTCGGCAGGCGGATATCGATTTGGCGGCCGAGTGCCTTCGCAATGTCGGATAGCGAAAGCACGTCACCCGAGCCAACCCGATTCACCACCACCACCACCCGGTCGGTGCTGTAGTCGAGTTGTTGAAACAGCGTGAGGGTGCGTTTCACGGCACGGATGGCGGCGACATTGCTCTGCAACACCAGCACGATGTGATCGGCCGCATCGAGCGCCGCCACCGTGCGATGTCCGAAGGAATGTTCGCAGTCCACCACCGTGTGAGAGAAGCCGCCGCGACAAATGCTCAACATCCGCGAAACGGCCACCGCCTGAATGGAGTCGGCCATCTCGACATCGTCGCTGGCCGGCAACGCGAACAGGCCGTCGCCAAACGGCGTGACGATGGCGTGCAGCAACTCGGGATCGGCCTGGTCGAGCTTTCGCACGAGATCCCCCACATCATACTCGCATTGCAAGTTGAGGTGCGTGGTCACATCACCCAATCCCATGTTGAGATCGATGATCGCGACCCGAGCCTCGGCACCACGCCTGGCCAGCGAGTGCCCGAGATTGACCGCTACCGTGGTGGCGCCCAGACCGCCCTTTGGTGAATACACGGCGGTGATGGTTCCGCGCACGGCCGCCGCTCCCCATTTGCGCTGCAGGCGTACGAGCGCCGACGCGAGATCGGTGGGCGACGGAGGTGTGACAAGAAACTCACCAATACCGGAACGCATTCCGGACAGAATGACTTCGGCATCGGCCGACGCGGCCGTACCAATGGAGCCCATGGAAGGCGCGTCGC
>JANOKE010000274.1:0-5283 GCA_031419135.1 Gemmatimonadaceae bacterium | reverse complement strand
GCGTCATCGATATCCGATACCGGCTCGGGCCAGGTGAGCGTTGCGATTGCGACCTCATCACGGTGCCCGCGTACGAGATGCTGTGGTGGTGTGCGTTGCGCGCGTTCAGTTCCCGCGTCATCCGCCTCATCGGCGGACATGCCGGGACCGTCGGTGGCAATCTCGAGGATCACGCCGTCGGGATCGCGAAAGTACACGGATGTGAAGTAATGCCGGTCGTACGGCCCTTTCACCGCGATGCCAAGATCCTGCAGTCGACGCTTCCATCGAAGCAGTGCATCACGGTGGGCGACGCGCAGGGCAACGTGGTGCGTGCCGCCGATGCCCGGGTGGCCTCTGGGTGCGCGCGGCCATTCGAAGAATGTCACGACCGTCCCCGCGTTGCCGGTCTCGTCGGCGAAGTACAGGTGATAGCTGCCGGGGTCGTCGAAATTGACGGTGGTCTTGATCAGACGTAGCCCGAGAACTTGCGTGTAGAAATCGGCCGTTCGCTGGGCGTTCGCGGCAACCAGCGTTACGTGGTGCAGGCCGAGTAGCGGGGGTGTTGTCATGTGGATGGTGCTCCTGCCCGTAGTGGTGGATTTATATATCTCAGTACTAAGATACATAACTCTAGTCGATCGTCAAGATCGTTCCGTCCCTCGCGTCAGGCTTGCTGTCATCGGACCGGGAACGAACGCGCCTTGGCGATAGACCCACGCCGTCACGGTCACCATGCCCCCATTCGCCTCGATGACGTTGAGCGACGACGGACGATGGTGACGCATGCGGTTGGAAAGTGTGTTGGCGGTGCTGGCGATGAAGCGACCCACTTGGCGTGCGACCAGTTCAACACGTTCTTCATGATCGTGGCCACTGCACACCACGTGCGGGCCCAGCGCTGCGATTGCATCGAGCGTTGCGTGCGGCCGAGCCAGTCCCCATCGCCGCGACAGTCGCCCACGCACGACATTGTGGTGCACCACGAGTATGCGCAGATCACCGGCAGGGCTGGCCGCGAGACGGGTGCGCGCGTTGTCTAACTGGGCGACGGTCAGTCCGCCCTTCACCCGCCAATCGCGCGGATACCACGTGAGCGTGAGTGGCAGTGTGCCCTGCGCGGAATTGAGGCCGACAATCGACACACCGGGAAGGCGCAAGGTCGGTTCGAGATCGGCGCTGATGAATCGAGAATAGCGTTCATGCATTCGTGGTGCGTCGCCCAGTCCGAACGGCGCATGCCACCACGCTGTATCATGATTTCCCGGTACGACCAGGGTAGGCGCTATGTCACGGAGGCGACTCAGAATCCGGCACGCCTGCTCGAACTCGCGTACCCGCGCGCGTTGCGAGATGTCGCCGGACACGACAATCGCGTCGAACGATGCCGACGCCGCGAGCGACTCGGCGGCGGCGACGTGTTCGGCCACGAATGGATGCCCGCAATGGATGTCAGAAAGATGCAGGACGCGCGTGGGCGCGTGGGTCATCCGAGACGCGCGATGACGGCATTGCTGAATTCGTCGGTGGTTGCGGTTCCGCCCAGGTCGCGCGTGAGCGTTTTCCCCTCTCGCAGCGTGCCTTCGAACGCCGCCCGAATGCGCGCGGCGCGGGCGCCGTCGCCCACGTGGTCGAGCATCATGCAGGCCGCCAGCACGAGCGCACCGGGATTGGCGATGTTCCGGCCAACGAGATCGGGCGCGGTTCCGTGCACCGCTTCGAAGATGGCCGCACTGGTGCCGATGTTCGCGCCCGGGGCCAGTCCCAGTCCGCCAACCAGTCCGGAGATCTCGTCGGACAGAATGTCTCCGAACAAGTTAGTGGTCACGATGACATCGAACATCTCGGGACGCATAACGAGATGCATGGCCATGGCATCGATGATACGCTCTTCGAATTCGATGCGTCCTTCGTATTCGCGAGCCACCATCCGGCCCACGTCCAGGAACAGGCCCTGCGAGAACTTGAGGATATTGGCCTTGTGGACCAGCGTGACCTTCTGGCGATTGTGGCGCACGGCGTATTCGAACGCGTAGCGCACGATGCGCTCAGAGCCCACGCGTGTGATGATCGCCACCGACTCCGCGGCCGCCCTGGGGTCGTCGCCGATGCGTATGTAGTGCTCCACACCGATATACAGCCCTTCAGTATTCTCGCGCACCAACACGAGGTCGATGTTGTTGAATCGACCCGGAATGATGGTGTGTGCCGGGCGCACGTTCGCGTACAAGTCGAACGTCTTGCGGAGGGCCACGTTGATGGACCGGAACCCATCGCCAATTGGGGTTTCCAGCGGTCCTTTCAGCGCGACGCGTGTGCGTTTGATCGAGTCGAGCGTGGCATCGGGGATCGGGTCATTCCAGCGGGCCACGCCGGCCATGCCGGCACTTTGGCGGTCCCATTCAATGTCGGCGCCGGCGGCGACCAGAATGCGAACGGTAGCTTCGGCGATACTGGGGCCGATGCCGTCGCCGGGAATCAGCGTTACGGAAATGGACATCGGGGAAAGATCGTTGGCGAAACGGGCTTGGTGAAGCGCTGGACGAGCGGGAATCGGCTTCGAGTCATTGACATCGTCCGATCCGGAGCGCATACCCGATCCGATTGTCCGCACCGCATTCCCGAACGTTCGATTGATTCGCGTCCACCCACCTGCCCCCGCCGTGTCCCGATTCCTCCGGCTCCTCCCCTGGCTTGCTACCGCCGTCCTCGGCGCTGGCGCCCTCGCCATGGTGGCTCTCTCGAACGGCGAGAAGGTGAACGCCGCGTGGCTGCTTACGGCGGCCGTTTGCACCTACCTGATCGGCTATCGCTTCTACAGCAAGATCATCGCGAGCAAGGTGTTCGCGCTCGATGCGACCCGCGCCACACCGGCCGAGCGATTGGATGACGGTCGCGACTTCGTGCCGACCAACAGGTGGATCGTCTTCGGGCATCATTTCGCGGCAATCGCCGGTCCCGGTCCGTTGGTGGGTCCGACACTGGCCGCGCAGTTCGGATTCCTCCCGGGGGCGCTTTGGATCTTGGTGGGTGTCGTGCTTGGTGGCGCGGTGCAGGACTTCGTGATTCTGGCGTCGTCAATTCGCCGCAACGGCAAGTCGCTGGGCCAAATGGCAAAGGAAGAGATCGGGCCGGTGGCCGGCGGTACGGCGCTGGTCGCGGTGCTTGGCATCATGATCATTCTGATCTCGGTGCTGGCGCTGATCGTGGTGAACGCGCTGCGCGACAGTCCGTGGGGCACGGTAACGATCGGGCTGACAATTCCGATTGCGCTGCTCATGGGCGTGTACCTGCGGTGGATACGTCCCGGGAATGTGATCGAGGCGACGGCGATCGGCCTGGTGCTGCTGCTGGCGGCGCTGTTCGCGGGCCAATGGGTGGCGGGGTCACCGGAATGGGCGCCGATCTTCACGCTCAGCGCGACGACGCTGTCATTGCTGATCATGGGCTACGGATTCGCGGCCTCGGTGCTGCCGGTGTGGCTGCTGCTCGCGCCGCGAGACTACTTGTCTGCGTTCGTGAAGATTGGCGTGGTACTGGCGTTGGGGGTCGGTATCCTGATTGCGTTGCCTCCATTGGAAATGCCGGCAGTCACGCAGTTCATTGACGGATCGGGTCCGGTATTCGCCGGCAAGCTGTTCCCGTTCGTGTTCGTGACGATCGCCTGTGGTGCGATCTCGGGATTCCACGCGCTGATTTCATCGGGCACCACGCCGAAGTTGCTGCGACGCGAAACCGATGCACGGTTTATTGGCTACGGTTCGATGCTCACCGAATCGTTGGTGGCCATCATGGCACTCATTGCCGCGTGCGCGCTCACACCCGGCGTGTATTTCGCCATCAACGCGCCGGTGGCCGCGCTGGGCACAACGGCGGCGAGCGCGGCGGCGGCCATCGCGAACTGGGGTTTTGTGGTTACTCCAGAGCAGCTGGACGCCCTGGCTAAGTCGGTAGGCGAATCGTCGTTGCTGTCGCGCACCGGCGGGGCGCCCAGTCTGGCGGTGGGAATGGCGCATTTATTTTCGCAGGTGTTGGGTGGCGAAGGCGCGTTGGCGCTGTGGTATCACTTCGCCATCATGTTTGAAGCGTTGTTCATTCTCACCACGCTCGACGCCGGCACGCGGGTGGGTCGTTTCATGTTGCAGGACCTGCTGGGCACGGTGATCAAACCCATGGGTCGCACGTCGTGGTATCCCGGCGTGATTATCGCCAGTGCCATGTTTGTGTCGATGTGGGGCTACTTCCTGTATCAGGGCGTGACCGATCCACTGGGCGGTATCAACTCGCTCTGGCCGCTGTTCGGCATTTCGAATCAATTGCTGGCCACGGTCGCGCTGTGCGTGGGCACCACGGTGATCGTGAAGATGGGCAAGGCGCGCTATGCATGGATCACGCTGCTGCCCATGTCGTGGCTGGTGGTCATTACCATGACGGCGGGACTGACCAAGATTTTTGCCGCGGATCCCAAGCTGGGGTTCCTGTCGCACGCCCGAACGCTGAGCGACGCGATCGCGAGTGGCGTGCTGCCGGCGTCGGTGAAGTCGGTTGAAGCGGCGCAACGGATGATTTTCAACGATCGACTGGACGCGGCGGTGGCGGCGTTCTTCCTGATTTCGGTGATTGTGATTCTTGCGGATTCGATGCGCGAGTGGATTGCGGTGATCAGCGGACGCAAACCGGCGCAAACGGCGGAAGCGCCGTATGTGAGGACTCAGCTGGTTGACTGAGGGTTGAGGGAGCGGAGGAGCGAGCAGGGACAGGGGTGAGGGTGGAGCAGCGAGGGTAGAGAGGCTCTGCCCTCACCGCTCACTGCTCTACCCTCACCCCTGTACCTGCTCACTCCTCAAGTCCTCACTGTCTCCCCGGTCTCGTCGACCCGTTACCAGCCATTCTCAGCGTTTCTTGCGACCGAAGGGCCACCACCAAGGCCTCGCATCGACATTGGTGTTCAGTGGCGATCCCGAGCGTTTGTCATCGTACGACGCGGGGTGCGGGACGCGGATGTCTGGTGACGCTGTCGGTCGTGTGGAGTCGGAGACCTGCCAGGAACAGCGCAATTTTTCACCCGGCTTCACGAGCGCGTAGGTCACCGGGTCGACGGCGCACTTGAGTCCACTTGTGGCAACCAGAGTGAGCGGCGGGGTTTTGCTCGCAATAATGCCCGGCGTGTCCCTCTGTCCCTTGACCAACGGCAGACAGCCGGACGCAACGGCTACGAGGGCGAGGGCGAGGGCTTGTGGGGTGAGCCTGGAAAGGGGTGAGGGTTGTGCAGCGAGCGGTGAGGGTTGAGTGGTTTGTCTTCCC
>JANOKE010000273.1:0-4397 GCA_031419135.1 Gemmatimonadaceae bacterium | reverse complement strand
GTTTTTTCTTTGCTGACGCGCTGGGAGAGCGGCTTACGGTCGAGCGACTGCTGACGGTGGTGGTGCGCGCCGACGCTTTGGGCTTCGCGACGCTCGCTTTGGGCTTCGCGACGCTCGCTCTGGACCTCGCGACGCTTGCCTTGGTCTTCGCGGCATTTGCTTTGGACGCCTTCGATCTTGAGAGCTTCGCGGCGGCGGCTCGACGCGCGGCCGCTCGGCGGCTGGTCAGCGAACTTCTTGCACGGCTTGACCGCAGCGGCCGATTCCAGTCGGTCGCCAAGTCTGCCCGAAAGCTTACCGGCATGGCCAGTACACCACCCGGATCATCCATGACGGCCAACACTGCGGCGTCTGCAAGATCGTTGCGCACGTCGGCGATCACCTTGCTGGGACGCCGCGCGCGCGCCGCATGGACGCGATTTGTGAGCAGGATGACAAACACCTGACGGTCGGGATCGATCCAGAGCGACGTGCCAGTAAATCCCGTGTGCCCGTAAGCGCGCTCACTGAGGTGTTGGCCGCATCCGGCACCGCCAGCACAGGTGTCCCACCCAAGGGCGCGATGACCGGCGGCGCGTCGGGTAAAGAGTGACACGGTGCTGTCGGCCACAATGCGCACGCCGTTGTATTTCCCGCCTTCAAGGAGCATCTGGGCAAACACGGAGAGATCCGAGGCGGTGCTGAACAGCCCGGCGTGTCCGGCCACGCCTCCCAATGCCCACGCATTCTCGTCGTGAACTTCACCGCGCAGCGGATAGCCGCGAGGCGGAGCGATTTCGGTGGGTGCCGTACGGGCAACGTCGGTGAGCGACAGTCGGTAGTGGGTGTCGGTCATCCCGAGTTTCGCGAACACGTTGAGTTCGAGAAAAACGTCCAGGGATTGGCCACTCACCGCCTCGGCGACAAACCCGAGGATGTCGGCGCCCAGATCAGAGTATTCGTAACAGTTGCCGGGGATACAGTGAATAGGCGATGACAACACTGCCGCGCGAGCCTGTTCCGGGGTTTGCGCGATGCGCCACAACTCACGTCCGGCGGGCAGTCCGGCTCGATGGGTGAGCAGGTGCCGAAGGGTGACCTGATCCTTGAGGCCACCGGAAAAATCGGGGAGATAACGCGACACCGGAGAATCGAGGTCGATTTGCCCTTGGTCGTACAGCACCATCATCGCCGTGGTCGTGCCAATGACTTTGGTGAGCGAGGCCAGGTCGTAGATGCTGCCTGGGACCGAAACACGCATTCGACCCGACCAATCGAGGGAGCCAAAGCCGCGCGAGAAAACGGAATAGCCCTTTCGACCTACCACGACGGATGCGCCGGGATAGCCACCCGCATTGAGGCCACGTTGAACGACCCGTTCGATAGTGGCCAGTCGTTCCGCCGACATGCCTACGGCAGAGGGCACCCTTTCAGGGAGTCCTCCGGGAGTGGGGTCGCTAAGAGCGACGAGCAGGGCGGCGAGCAGAATCACCGGAGACGTGAGTTCGCGGAATGGAAATGGACGCGACTATCCCATGCATCTAAGACGAACACGCTCGTTCGTCAAGATGTGGAACCCGCTGGGGGTCAAAGAGTTGCACGTGTTTCCGACCCAACGCTCCCCAAAGTACCACGATCAGGACACCCCGAGGCAACCTCTGAAGCGGTTTTGGTGACAGATTCGATGGAACCCATGGAAACTGACGCTGCCATTGTCCGCCGGGCGATTGAAGGCGACGAGCGTGCCATGCGGCTGCTGTGGAACCAGCACGCCCCGCATGTCGACGCTGTTGTCCGACAACTCGCCGGAGATCCAGACCTCGCGCAGGATGTCGCGCAGGAGGTCTGGATCCAGATCTTCCGTGCGCTGCCGTCGTGGCGCGGAGACGCAAAGTTCAGTACGTGGGTGCATCGTGTGGCGATCAACCGCACACTGAATGCGCTGCGACGGACGCGGCGACAGGCATTGATGGAAACGGGTATCGCCGAGGACTCGGCGTTGGTGGAGCAGGACAGTGAGCGCAGCATGCTGGCACAGACCATCGAAGACGCTACGCGGAAGCTGTCACCGGGAGCGCGCACGGTGTTTTTGTTGCACGATGTGGAAGGATACACGCACGAGGAGATCGCAACCGAATTGGGCATCACGTCGGGCGGATCGAAGTCACAACTCTTTAAAGCGCGCGCGAAGTTGCGTCGGTTACTCGCACCGCTTATGGACACTCCATCTGCAGGAAAATCAGATCTCGCGATGGTACATGGCTATGCTGACGGACACGGTGAATATGCAAAACGGTAACCCGCATCTCGATGACGAGCGCCTGGCCGCGCTCGATCACGACGCGCCTACCCTCAATGAGCTCGCCCATCTGGCCGGGTGCACGGTGTGTCGCACCGAACGACAGGCGTATCTGTCCTTGCAATTGATGGCGGGCACGATGGGGGCGTCACACCATGTCGACGGATCTCGTTTGACCGAGTGGGAGCGGTTGGCAGACGGGCTGCGCCGCGACGGCTTGTTGCACCCGACGCTGGTGCCGGCGCACGACGAGGCGCCGTTCGTGGTGCAAACAATTGCGTCGGCACCAACCCCGCTCGTCGCACCGCTGGAATCGCGTCCCATGCGCGCCACAACGCCTGTGTGGTTGCGCACGGCCGCCGCGATGGTGCTGATGGCGGGTGGGGCGATGTTCGGTCGGCTGTCCACGGGCGCTCCACTGCTGGCCAACGGCGGTCCGAGCTATCGGTCGCCGGTGACGGCCGCGACGGTGGCCTCCGACGATGGATTCAGCTCGGTTCAGCAGGCCTCGGAGGTGCTGGATCGCGCGCAGCGTGATTACGAACGCGCATCGCTGTGGCTGGCGGGCCACGACACCACGGTGCACGACAGCGACGTGTATCGTGCGCGTCTGGCGGCGCTCGACCAGATGATGGCGGCCTCGCGAGCCGCGCTGCGTGACGCGCCGCAGGATCCGGTGCTCAATCAGTACTTTCTGGCGGCCTACACGGCGCGCGAAGCAACGCTGCAGGCCTTGGGTGGCGCGCTTCCCGTTGACAAGTCATTGGAGCGTTACTGATGCGCCTATCCAACGTATGGGCCGTTGGGCTGCTGCTCACGGCATATCTGCCGCTCCACGCGCAGGGCACCCGCGTCACTGCTCGCATCGTGCCCGCGCCGCCGTCGCTGAACGGGGCCTGTGCGGCGTTGACCAGCGCGCCATCGGATCTGGTGCGCTCACCCGAAGGACGAACGCTGTTGAATTTCAAGCGAGAGCTTGATGGCGTCGCCACTGTTTTCGAACAGCGCGGGACGGCACTGGACGGGATGGAGGTGCGGCGAATGGTCGAGATCCAGCGTGGCGTTGACTCGCTCATGCGGATGTTCGTGCAGTATCGCACGGGCGACGGGTCAGCGGGGCACGTAGTGACCTTGCGTCGCGGTGACAGCACCATGGTACTGCAGGGCAAGGTTCTTCAGCCCGGTGCCCCGTGGGGAGCGGAGTCGATGGAACACGCCATCAAGGCTATCCGTCCAGACATCGAAGTCACGTTGCGCGCGCTCGGAACGCAGAACGCCCGGTTGTTGTCCATGCGCGAGCGTTCCACAACGAAAGCATCACCGAGCGGCTACCTGGGCGTGAGTCTGTCCGGTTCGCAGATTCGCATGGTAACCGACAGCGGCAGCTTTACGGCGCATTGCGATTACCCGATGATCGAGGCGGTCGATGTCGGATCACCCGCACGCGTGGCGGATCTTCGCGCCGGCGATACGGTGGTGGCGTACAACGGGCGCGATCTCGTGGCGCTGACGGTGAACTACCCGCAGTTACTCATTCCGGGCAAAGTGATTCGCGTGCGTGTTCGACGTGATGGCAAGGCGCGCGAACTGCCGGTGACTGTGGCGGAACGTCCGGCGGAGTTGACGGAAGGCAGTGGACGATTCTTTCCTGCGCCAGGAGGTCTGATTGTATCCGTGCCGTCGCGTGCAGGTACCGGCGGAATGGTGGTGCGCGCCGGGCCGACACCGGCGTTCGTGGAAACGGGAATGTTCGGCTTCACAGGAGGCGCGTTGACGATGGTGATGCAGGGCGCGCAACTGAATGCGGTGGACGACGAGTTCGCGCAGAGTTTCGGGCTTGAGCCCGGTGTGTTGGTCATGCGGGTACAACCCGGCTCCCGGTCGGCCGACGCAGGATTGCGGGCCGGTGACATGATTCGCGCGGTGAACGGCACGCCGGTGCGCGAACTGCAACTGATTCAGCGCGCGATGGGAACGCCCGGCGTGCGCGAGGTGAAGCTCACGGTTTCGGCGCGCGAGACTCCTGCCAGAATCGTGACGATCCGTTGGTAGTCGTCCGGGGGGCTTGAGGAGTGAGGCGCTTGAGGGGGCTTGAGGGTTGAGCAGGTGCAGGGGTGAG
>JANOKE010000272.1:0-5321 GCA_031419135.1 Gemmatimonadaceae bacterium | reverse complement strand
AGGAACGCCGTTGAAATTCAACCGCGAGGGTCGCAAAGGTCGCCAGGTAACAGGCAGTACTCGGCGTCCTTTGCGTCCTGCGGTTCAAGAGGCAGTATTGAATCTGGATGCGTAACTCGCTCATTCGGCTCGTAGGGTAATTGCCGGATCCACCAGCGCTGCACGACGTGCCGGAAGAAACGTCGCCAGCGCGGACACCGCGATAAGCACCAATGGCACGGTCACAAACGTCGTGGGATTGAGGGCGTTGCCGCCATACAGCACGCTGGCCAGCACGCGCGATGCGGCCAGCGCGCCCGCCAGCCCGATGGCCGTGCCAATCAACACCAGCGTCAGCCCCTGACGCATGATGAGTGTGATGACGTTCGCGGCCGTGGCACCGATGGCCATGCGAATGCCGATTTCGCGTGTGCGTTGCGCCACCGAGTAGGCCATGACGCCATACATGCCCACCGACGCGAGCAACAGTCCAAGCAGGCCGAACACCCCAAGCGCCGTGCCAGCCACGCGCGCCGGCAGCATGGTGAAGCTCAGGTGCATGTCCATGTTGCGGATGTTGCTGACTGGCAGGTTGGGATCGAGCGCGGCAATTTCTCTGCGCAGCGTCGGGATCAGCAGCATCGGGTCGCCGGTGGTGCGAATAACAAGGGTCATCGCACTCTGGAAGCGCTGGTTTGGCGCAAAGAACATAAAGGCCGTGGGATCTTCACCGAGTCGGCGATACTTGCCGGTGGTCACCACGCCAACCACTGCATAGTCCTTCCCCGCTGTCTGCACAATCTTGCCGATCGCCGACTGCCCGGGCCAGAAGCGCTGAGCGAAGCGTTCGTTGATGATCAGTGCCGGTTGCGCCGTGCTGTCGTCCTGGTCGGTGAACTCACGTCCCGCGCGCACGCCGATGCCCATGGTCTTGAAGTAGCCGGGACTCGCGCTGGTGTAGTTAATGCCCATGCCCTCGTTGCGCGTGGGCGTGTAGCCGGGAATCGTGACGCCGCGATCGCTGCTGCTGATGCCCAGGGGCACATCGTTGATCATGGCGACGCTCTTCACCGTGGGATTCGTACTCAACCGATCCAGGATGCGCCGATAAAACTCGCGTGTGGCCGGGCGCGTGGTTCCCTGCAGTCCCGGATCGACATCGGCCATGAGCATGTTCTCGCCATCGAATCCCTTGTCGAGTGTGGTGGCGCTTCGCAGGTTCACCAGGAATAGCGCGGCGCACACCAGCAGCACCATCGACAGCGCCATCTGCGCCACCACCAGTCCCTTGCTGGTGCGCGAGCGCGATTCGCCCGCCGGCGCTTCACCCTTGAGCGCGGGAATGAGGTCCGGTCGCGTGGCCTGCAGTGCCGGCGCGATGCCAAACAGCATGCCAGTGATCACCGTGATGCCAAAGGCGAAGCCCAGCACCATGGGACTCAGCTTGAGATCGGGATTGAAGGGGACGCCAATGGGCAACGTCATGGAATTGGTGATGCTGATGGCCCATACGGCCACCAGCAATCCAACAAGGCCCGACACAATGGAAAACATCAGGCTTTCCACGAGCAACTGTCGTACCAGTGCGACGCGTCGCGCACCAAGCGCGAGTCGAACGGCCATTTCACGAGCACGGTCGCGCGCGCGGGCGAGGAACAGATTGGCCACATTCACGCAAGCAATGATGAGCAGAATGACGACCACGGCCATGACCACCGCGGACATTCCCACCTGCGCCGAGCGAAACATCGGGTGAACGCCGGCATCGACCTGGCGCACGAGGTTGATACCGGAATCGCGATAGTTGTCGGGAAACTCGGCCAGTAATTCCTGTGACACGGCGGTGAGTCGCGCGGTGGCCTGCTGCACCGTGACACCGGGTGCGAGACGCGCGATGACATCGTTGTAGTTGTTGCCGCGATTATCCAGGTCATTGGTGTTGCCCGGTTTGATTTGGGCGGCCTGCATGATGGGCACCCAAAGGATCGGCACCACCATGGGTAGCGTGCCTTTGAACTGCTGTGGCGCAACGCCAACGATGGTCATCGTTTGCCCGTTCACCGGCATCGTGCGGCCGACGATTTTCGGATCGGATGCAAAGAGGCTGTTCCATGCACCGAAACTGATCACCACCACCGGATGCGCACCGACGCCAATGTCCTCGTTGGGCGTGAAGAACCGACCGCGCAGGGGAGTGATGCCGACGACATCGAAGTAGTTGGCCGACACCATCTGCGCGGCGACCGTTTGCGGTGGTCCTTCAGCGGTGATGTTGACGAACTGGAACGACCACGCAGCAACGCCCGCGAACACGGTCTTGGTGCGATTGCGCACGTCGAAGTAGTGCGGGAAGGAACTGGAGTTGTACTTCTCGTCGCCCGGCGCAGTACGGTACAGCTGCACCAGCTCCGCGGGGTTCCGCGCACCAGGCAGCGGTCGCAACAGCATGGCATCGATGGCGGCGAAGACAGCCGTGTTGAGTCCGATGCCGATGGCCAGCGTGAGCACGACGATGGTCGTGAACAGCGGACTCTTGATGAGCATGCGGCCGGCGAAGCGGAAATCCTGCCGGAGGGCGGACCGGGAGAGGAGCGGCGCGGCCGAGGGTTCGGTCATGGTGGGAGGCGGGGCGAGGGGGCGGCCGGCGGGCTTCGTGGGGCTGGGAAGACGTACGAGGATGGAGGGTGTGAGGTTGCAGAGCAAAACGTCATCGGCGATCAGCTATCGCGACGGATCGTCACGGTACGGTGAAGCTGGCTGAGATCACACTCAGCGACGGCGTTGTGGTTGCGAACCGGAGCGCATGCGGACCACTGTGATCAATGCGCAGATTGGAAAACCTCGCCACACCATTCGAGGCCGTCGCGGTTACGGCGCCCTTGAGCCTGCCGCTGCCACTGGCGATGGACGCCGTCACCACACTACTGGAACCGCTCCCGGTCGTCACCACCAAGCCGGCATTGTCCAGAATATGCACCACCGGTTGGGTAGTGAAGTCCTCGTCCTCCGCAGCGCCTGCCGGCTGGGTTTGAACGACGAGCGATGCCGCGACCTGCGTGACGGTAAGGGAGGTCGCGTTCGCACTGGTTAAGCCGGCCGACGTGAAAATCATCGCGTGAACACCCGAGCCGGCGATCTTCAGGTTCGAAAACGACGCGACGCCATTGACGGCATTCACGATTGTCGTGCCGGTGAGCGTGCCGGTGCCACTCGCGAGGGCGACTGTTACGGTGGCCGAAATACTCGAGAGAGTGTTGCTGGCGTTGCGTATCGCCACCACGGGCTGCGTCGTGAACACCACACCACTCACGGCGCCCGCCGGTTGTGTGGTCACTGCCAGTTGCGTCGCCGGACTGGCTGTCACAGTGAAGCTCGTCGACGTCGCACTCAACGCGGGAGTGATGGTCGTGAACCGTACCGTATGGGATGGGCGCCACTGCCCGTGATCTGCAAATTGCCAAACGTCGCCACGCCATTCACTGCGGTCGCGTTCACTGTGCCACTCAGCGTGCCCGCGCCACTCGCGATCGCCGCCGTCACCACCTGAGTCGCACCGCTGCCGGTCGTGACCAGCACCCCCGCATTGTCCAGGATGCGCACGACCGACTGCGCGAGAAATGCCACTCCACTGGTCGCGCCGGCCGGTTGCGTTTGCAGCGACAGCGACGCAGCGACTTGTGTCACCGAAGTGGATGTCGAGGTCGCGGCGGTCAATCCGGCCGACGTAAACGTCAGCGTGTGAGCAGCAGCGCCAGCGATCCGTAGGTTCGTAAAGGTCGCGATTCCATTGACCGCATTCACGGTCGTCGTACCGGTGAAAGTACTTGACTCACCATCGATTGCCGGGCCGCATTTGCGGGCACCGTCGCATTGAACGAACAAACAAGCCACTGAACCGTACACCGTTTCGCCCGTCGGCGCGAGTTGATCCCGGGTACCGGCATTGCCGAGAGTTGGCCAACGTGGCCGAGCTGGCCTGAGTACTTGTCCACCGGCATTGGACGGATCACCGAGGCGCCGCAGCGGATCTCAGGCCCATCTGTAGGGTAACAGCGCTTCCGAGGTCGTACCCGGCACGATTGACAGTCAGACAGGCTGACCGGGAGTCGGACGTCATTGTCATTAGGAGAACCAAGTGGAACTACCCGAGACGGATTTCGCCGTTGGCACGCTTGATGCTTGTGCGCCTCCCTGCCTCTCTCTTTACCAGCCGACACATCGGCACCATCCCGAAAACGCGCAGGACCCGATTCGTTTCCGGAACTTGGTGAAGACGCTCGAGGCATCACTGCTGCAAAGTGTCTCCGCAGGGGAAGCCGCGGCGATGCTGGAGCCATTTGTCGCGCTTGCTGCCGATCACGACTTCTGGACGCATTCGCGTGATGGCCTCGCGGTGCTTGGCGGGAAGGATACGTTTCGAGTCTTCAAGCTGCAGCGCCCGGTGGCCGAGCTGGCAGTGGTGGCGGACACATTTCACATGAAGCCGCTCTTGCGACTGCGGCAGTCCGCCGATCGCTATCAGGTCCTCGGCATCAACCGACAGCACATCAGACTGTTCGAAGGCAATCAGTACGGACTCGACGAGATCGAACCCAATGTACTGGTGCCGCGCACGATGACCGACGCGCTGGGCGAGCTGGTGACCGAGTCACATCAGACCGTTGGGTCGTACGGCGGCGTGGGCGGATCACACACGGGGATGCATCACGGCCACGTCGACAAGGTGACAGAAATCGACCTGGACGCGGAACGGTTCTTCCGCGCGGTTGATCGGGCCATCACCGAGCATCATTCAAAGCCATCGGGCTTGCCGTTGATCCTCGCCACGTTGCCAGCACATCGAAGCATGTTTCATGAACTCAGTCACAACGGTCTGCTGGTGGCCGAAGATATTGACGTGCACCCCGACGCGATTTCCCTTGAGGAACTTCGCGAGCGCGCGTGGAAAGTCATCGAGCCGCTCTATGTCGCGCGACTGGAGGCCACCATCGGTGAATTCGGCAGCGCGCGGGCGCATGACTTGGGGAATGATGACCACACTACGGTGGCGGCGGCCGTAGTTAACGGACGAGTCTCCACGCTGTTCGTCGAGGCAGATCGCGTCATCCCGGGTCGCATCAATGCCGAAACTGGCGAGATCACACTGGCCGACTTGTCGCTCCCCGATGTCGACGATCTGCTGGACGACCTGTCGGAAATGGCCGCCAGAATGGGTGGCAAAGTCGTGGTGGTTCCAGCAGACCGTATGCCAACCACCACGGGGATCGCGGCGATCTATCGATTCTAACGCAGAGGCGAGTACTTTGGAGGCGCAAACATTGGAAGCGTAGGGGTCCTGAGGT
>JANOKE010000271.1:0-10276 GCA_031419135.1 Gemmatimonadaceae bacterium | reverse complement strand
TATGGATGACGCGACGAAGACGCGCGTGGATGCGATGTGGAGCACGCTGGGGCTGCCCCCCATGGGGCATTCATGACCAACGTCGCTCCGCACGTGAACGCGCCGCTCACGCCGCCAAAGGGTGCGCGTGACGGACAGCTCATCGAGGGCTCGTCACTCGCGGTGCGGTTGGCGAATTTCGTGAAGTTGCCGCACACCGTGTTCGCGATGCCGTTTGCACTGGTGGGTCTCCTGTTTGCGAGTGCCCTTGTTCCGATTTCCGGTCGGTTGATTGGCTGGGTGCTGGTGGCCTTCACCGCCGCGCGCTTTGCCGCGATGGGATTCAATCGCATCGTCGATCGCGACATGGATGCGGTGAACCCACGCACCGCGAATCGTGAACTGCCGCGCGGCATACTCTCGCTGGGACAGGCGAAGGCGTCGGTCATCGTGGCATCACTGTTGTTCGTGTACGCGTCGTATCAGCTGAACCCGCTCTGCGCACTGCTGTCACCGGTCGCCTTGCTCTGGGTGCTGACGTACAGCTACACGAAGCGATTCACACGGTGGTCGCACCTGTGGTTGGGACTTGGCCTCAGTATCGCGCCGGTAGGCGGCTATCTCGCGGTGACCGGTGCGTGGAGCGAGCCGTGGTGGCAGCTGAGTGCCTTCGCGATGGTGGTGGTCACGTGGAGCGCTGGCTTCGACATGCTGTACGCACTGCAGGACACCGAATTTGACCGCCTGCACGGCCTGCATTCCATCCCGTCCGCCATCGGGGTGCCTGCCGCGATCCGTTTGGCGCGCGCATTGCATGTGGTATCGGTGCTGTGTCTTGCGGTGGTGGTTGCGTCGCAGCCCCTCGGCACAGCCATGTCGGCCGCGCAACCGATTCTCTGGGCGGGCGTGGCTTGGATGGCCGGTATGTTGACGTGGGAGCATCGCCTGGTGAAGCCAGACGACCTGAGCCGGATCGACGCCGCGTTCTTCGTCATGAATGGTGTGATCTCCATCGGATTCCTCGCGGTGGTGCTGGTGGCGCGCGCGTACGCGGCATCCCGATGACCAGTGTCGCCAGCGCGAGCGCGACGCGGCATCCCGTCGTTCTGGCGATCACGGGCGCCTCGGGCGCGCCCTACGCGGTGCGGCTCCTGCAACAGTTGGCGGAGCACCGCGTCCCCACCTGGCTGATCGTGTCGAACCACGGTTTTCGGCTGTTGAACACGGAATCGGGCATTGCTGACATCACGGCGCTTCGCGCGCACGTGGGCGGGGCGGAGTTTGACGCCTGTGTGACCGTGTATGACGATAACGATCGCGGCGCGGCGCCCGCGTCGGGCTCCGCGCGAACCAGTGGCATGGTGATCTGTCCGTGTTCCATGGGCACGGTCAGCGCTATTGCCCATGGCACGTCGCGCTCACTCGTGGAGCGGGCCGCCGATGTCGCACTCAAGGAACGACGTCGGCTCATTGTGGTACCGCGGGAAACTCCGCTCTCCCTGATCCATCTGGAGAATCTGGCGCAGATCACCCGCGCCGGTGCCATCGTCATTCCTGCCGCGCCTGGCTTCTATCATCGGCCCACCAGCATCGCCGATCTCGTGGATTTCATCGTTGCGCGAGTGCTGGACCACCTGGACGTTGCGCACAGCGTTGGTCGGCGTTGGCTGGGCGAGTCCTGAGGGCGCAGCAACACGCCTGCACCCAAGCGCGTGCCGCTGACGACCTGCGGTCGGGGCCCCTTTCGACGTAGCTTTCCGACGTGCTTATCATCGGTCTGATCTCCGACACGCACGGCTTGGTGCGTCCAGAGGTTTTTGACGCGCTGGCTGGTGTCCACCTCATTTTGCATGCCGGCGACGTTGGACCACCCGACGTGCTCATCGAACTCGCCACCATCGCGCCCGTGCGCGCGGTGCGGGGGAATACCGACGCGCCCGGTCGGCCGGATCTCGTGGAGCGCATTGACGAGATGTTCGAGCAGGTGCGCGTGGTGGTCACGCATGGACACGAACTGGTGAATCCGAATCCTCCGCGCCTTGTGGGCGCCTACATGCACGCCGATGTAATTGTGTACGGACACACGCACCAGCAATTGATCGTGCGCGCGGCGCGGCGAACCGTCATCAATCCGGGTGCGGCGGGTGCGCGGCGGTTCAAGCTGCAGCCGAGCGTGGCGAAACTGTACATCAATGCCCGGCAGGTGGATGCAGAGCTGATTCAATTGTTGCCGGATGATGTGATCCTGCCTGAAGAACCGTAAAGCGCCCACTGCGCTGAACCCCATCCGTCTCCATCGGTCGCGTTTTAAACCACTGTCCGATCATCATGACCTCGTCCAGATGATCCGGTGCGATCCCGCTGGCGCCCGTGTCGGGTTGGTCGGCGCGTCGTTGCAGCGCTGCCATCGCCGTGAGGTCCGTACACCTCGCTTCCTCGATCACTCGGCCGTAACGGATAAGATACAGGCGATCGTCGCCGTCCCGACCTGGGACGGCATACACGCCACTTGGCTGCGCGACCGCTTCGCGGACCCGTCGCAGCTGTACATCGAGTTCCTGCAGCGACGCCAGTCGATCGCGCAACCACCCCGCTCGCTCGTACGACAGCGCCGCACTGGCAACTGCCATCTCGCGCACCAGTGTCTGCTGTGGGGAATCGTCGCGACCTTCAAGCACCGCGCGCGCGCGCGTGAGCTGCGTGCGATACTCGGCGGCACTGCAGGCACCAACGCACGGCCCCAGACAACGCCGCGTCTCGTACCGATGGCACCCCGGGGTACGGGCCAATTGCGGATACTGCACGTGATCGAAGAGTTCGTCGGCATCTCGTAGCATCAAACGCACGCGATCGGGGCAATCACGAAGTCCCAACGCATCGTTCAGCACCCGCAACGCTTCCACCAGCGGCGCGCGACTGGAGAACGGTCCAATGATTCCGGCGTGCCCGGGCGCCCGACCACGCATCGCCGCGCTGGCGCGCTGTACCCGGAGGCGCGGTGCCGGACCGTCGCTTACCGTGATCACCCACCAGCGATGCAGCGGACGCGCCGACTTGGTGTTGTATCGTGGCAAGTGTGCGCGAATCAGACGAATTTCGCGCAACAGCGCGGCGAATTCACTGGGTGTTTCCTCCCACTCAAGACTTGCCGTCTCGCGGAGCATCCGCGCGTGGCGGTGTTCGGGCCACGGCAACCGGAAGTAGGAGAGGAGTCGAGTGCGGAGTTGCGTGCTCTTGCCAACATACAACACGTCACCATGCGCGCCGCGCATGAGATACACCCCGGTCACGTTGCGGGCACCCGCACGCACATGGTCGCGCAGTCGGCCCACGTCGGCGTTGGACGAGCCAACGGCCAGATCGAGTTGCTCAGCGGCGATGGCCGTGGTGCCACGCGATTTGGTGGACCACGGTTTGGTGGACCACGGTTTGGTGGAACGCGATTGCGTGGAACGCGCCGTGGTGGGTGTTGGCTCAGTGCTGGCAGGTGGGACAAAAGACACTGCTGCGTCCGTCGATCGCATGTGTACCCACGAGACGACGCCCGCACCGTCGGCACGGGGCACCAGAGCGGCCGTACGCGGCCAATTGTTCGACGTAGCGTCCACGCTCACCGTAGGCATCCCGGTAGTCGCGAAAGCTGGTACCGCGCGCCGCGATTGACGCCGAGAGTACGTCGCAGAGGGCCACGCGCAGCGTGGCGGCTTCGGGTACCGACAACGACCGTGCTTCCCTTGAAGGATCGATCCCGGCCCGCCACAGTGCCTCGTTTGCATAGATGTTGCCCACTCCGGCCAGCCGGCGTTGGTCCATGAGGACCACTTTGACTGGTTGCCGCGAATCCCGAAGAAGTCCCGAAAATTCGGCATCGCCGAGCGCCGGGTCAAGAGGCTCCACGCCGAGCAGGCTCACATATTCCGCAAATCGGGCCGTTGTCATCAGCGCCACCGTTCCCAGTCGGCGCATGTCCCGATAGTGCAGTTGCCGACCGTCGGTCAGCCCGAGGGTCAGGCAAACGTAGGCGCCGAGTTCCGACGGCGACGCGTCGCGTGCGATCAGCAGCCCGCCGGTGAATCGCGGTTGAATAACCAGGTGGTTGGCGTCAAACGGTGATTCGAGATCGACGACCACCAGCTTGGCACGGCGCCATACACGCGTCACTTGCGCTCCCGGCAGCCGACGCATGAACTCGTCGCCGCTGGCGTCGCGCAGCACGTTGCTCCGCAGCACCGTCACCGTTGCAACGATCGCTCCACGGATCTCGAGATCAAGATCGCGCGCAATCGTTTCTGTTTCAGGAAGTTCCGGCATCCACCGCGTCGCGCGTGGCGTCCAATCGCATTGCATCGCTTTCGGCAGCCCGTCTCGTCGCGTCACGGCGTTCGGCTTCCCGCCAGCCAATGTCCCGCCGATAGATCGCGCCCTCGAATCCAATCTGTGACGCGGCATGGCGGGAACGACGCTGCGCGTCAGCAAAGGTCGCGGCGGTGGCGGTGACACCAAACACCCGCCCACCACTCGTGCGCAGTACCCCGTCGTGGTCACGCGCGGTGCCGGCGTGATACACCCGAATGTCATCGGCGAACGACGGCAGTTCGATGGCTGCGCCGGTGAGCGGCGCGTCGGGATACCCGCTGGCCGCCACCACGGTTGTCACCGACGCGCCGTCGCGCCAGGTCAGCGCGCTCTGATGTTTGATTCGCGCGCCGCGCGCAACGGCCATCATCGGTTCGAGCAGGCTGCCGGTGAGCATCGGCAGAATCGCCTGCGTTTCCGGATCGCCGAAACGGCAATTGAACTCCACCACTTTTGCGCCGTCCGGCGTGAGCATGAGACCCGCGTAGAGCAACCCTGTGAACGGCGTACCGCGCTTGCGCAACGCGTGGAGCGTGGGATGGAAGACCCGGTCGGTCATGTCGTCGACGAGCGCCGACGTGCAGAACGACACTGGAGTATATGCGCCCATGCCACCGGTATTCGGTCCGTCATCGCCGTCGAGCAATCGTTTGTGATCCTGTGCGCCAAGCATCGGCAACACATCGGTGCCGTCGGTTATCGCGAAGAGTGACAATTCTTCGCCGGTCATGAACTCTTCCACAAGGCACTCGTTCCCGGCATCACCGAACGCCTTGTCGTCGAGCACGCGATCGATCGCCGCGTACGCCTCGGCAACTGTCTGACACACGATCACGCCCTTGCCAGCGGCCAGACCAGAGGCCTTGATCACCACGGGCGCGCCGAATCGTGTCCGCACTGCCTCCTTCGCGTCGGTCGCCACTCTGTGGGTTTCGGCGCGCGCCGTGGGGATGCCGGCGGCGAGCATCAGGGCCTTCGTATCCGCCTTCGATGTCTCTACCGTGGCAGCGCCTCTGGTGGGACCGAACACCGCGATGCCGCGCTGGCGCATTTCATCGACAAGGCCGGCCGCGAGTGGCGCTTCGGGACCCACCACAACAAGGTTTACCGATTCCGACTCGGCGAGCGCGATCAGTGCGGGGAAGTCGGAGGCACCGACTGAAGCGAGGCGCGCGATCTCGGCGAGGCCTGGGTTGCCAGGCGCGGCAATGAGATCGACCACGGTGTTTTCGCGCAAGAGCGCGTCAGCAAGCGCGTGCTCGCGTCCACCGGAGCCGATGAGCAAGATTTTCATGCGGCAAAGTTAACGCGTTCGCGGTCTCCCTGAATGCTTGTCAGCCCGACGCGCCGCCCGTTCCCGACGCCGATCGGAAGGCCTCCTTGAAGGCGTCGGCGGCACGTCCGATCGCATCGCCGACCGTTTGCGCTGCAGCCCTCGCCTGCTCGGTGTAGTAGTCCGTTGCGTCGCGGACATCTTCGCGATAGGGACGCTCTGCCTCCGATCCGCGACGGATGTACTCGCCAGCGAGAATGCTGGCGAACGCTCCGGATTGCTCCCACCGCTGCAACTCGGCCACGCGCACGGTGTGAAACGGGTGCTCACGCAACGCGGTGTTGAGCGCCTTGAGCACGCTGTCCCACGTCGATCCGCCCACGTCGTACTCGGCGGCTTGCACGAGATACGCATCGAGATCAATCTGATCGCCGATCGGCCGTCCCCCGGCCAGCTTGAGAAACGTCATGAGGCTGGCCCGCGTATCCTGGGTGCCAAGCATGCCGGCGCGATCGGCGGAGAGTTCGGATTTGCGATACCACTCAAGCAGAGCAAGCTGAAAGGGCAGCAACGCGATCGATGCCAGCAGTGGCAGTGCGCTCATGCCGAAGAACAGCACGATCTGCGCAATTGTGCGATAGGTCGTGTGTCCCGTCATGATGTGCCCGATTTCATGTGCCAGCACGAATCGCTGTTCGTCGGGCTCGAGCAACTCAAGCGAGCCTGAACTGATGACAATAAAGGGATTCGCGAAACCAACGGCACCGGCGTTGACAATTGGTGTTTGCGTGACATACAGCTGCGGAGTAGGCTGCCCCGTTTCGGGCCAGTCCAGGGCCTCGAGCACTTCGTGGTACAACGCGTTGAGTTGCGGGCGCTGGGTGGACCCGACGAGCACGGCATCGCCAAGGAACAGATTGCGGACGCCGGCCTCGCCAAACACGCTGGCGATGCGCTTGACCACTTCACCGAAGCCCGGAATGGCGCGGAGTGCGTTGAGTGCGGCACGGTCGGCCGGGTGTTCCCAGCTGACGGACGAGATCTGCGTGAGCGGAATGCGCGACATGATCGGGCGGGTTGGGGGGCCAGTCGATTACCCCTGCCTACGGCCGGGGGATCAGGGAGGTTCCAGACTGAGTGCGTTCGCGTTCTGATCCTGCGGCTGTTGAAGACGGGAGAAGGGAGAGTGAAGACAGGAGACGTCCAGCCGGTTGGAGGTCTCCTGTCTCCCTTCTCCCTTCGCCGTCTTTAACAAGCACCGCGTGCCGGTCGCGACTCACCTTACAAACCAACCAACGCCCCGTCGAGATCCTCGATCAAGTCCTCGACATCCTCGACCCCGCAGGATAACCGAACCATTCCGTCCGTCAGGCCCATCGCCCGCTTCACCTCGGCGGGGACCGAGCCGTGGGTCATCGTGAACGGGTGGTTGGTGAGCGACTCGACGCCTCCCAGCGATTCGGCCAGGGAGAACACCCGGACCTTCTGCAGGAAACGATTGGCGTTGTCCTGCGATCCAAGCTCGAGCGTCATCATGCCGCCAAACCCGGACATTTGCGTTGAGGCGAGTGCATGCTGCGGGTGATGAGGCAGTCCCGGATAGATGATCCGTTCGTGGCCCAGCCGATCGAGCAACCAAGCGGCGATCTGACGGCCGTTCGCATCGTGTTGTCGCATGCGAAGGGGAAGGGTTTTCGTCCCGCGAAGGGCCAGCCATGCATCAAATGGGCCAGGAACGGCGCCTGCCGCATTGAGGATGAATTGCAGGCGGTCGGCCAGATCATCCTCAAGAATGACCGCGATCCCGCCGATCATATCAGAGTGACCATTGAGGTACTTCGTCGTGGAGTGCCAGACGATGTCCGCGCCGAATTCCAGGGGCCGCTGGAAGACCGGAGTGGCAAAGGTGTTGTCCACGATCAGCAGTGCCTGATGCCGCTTGGCGATCTCGCTCATCGCGGCGAGGTCGGTCAGCCACATGAGGGGATTGGTGGGCGTCTCCACGAGCAGCGCGCGCGTGGACGGCGTCATGGCATCCGCGACGATCTGCGGATCGCGTGTATCCACGTACGAGAACGACAAGCCCATATGACGCAGGATTCGATCGAAGAGCCGAAACGTGCCGCCGTACACGTTCTCGCCGCACACAATGTGATCGCCGGCGCGGAAGAGCTTCATAATGGAGTCGAGGCACCCCATCCCGCTGCCGAAGGCGAGGCCGTGTCGGCCACCTTCCAGCGTAGCGACGTTTCGCTCCAACGCTTGCCGAGTGGGGTTCTTCCCCCGCGCGTACTCGTATCCCTTGTTGAGTCCGATCCCTTCCTGCACGTAGGTGGACGTCAGGTAAACCGGCGTCATGATCGCGCCAGACAGGGGATCGGGGCGCTGGCCAGCATGAATAGCGCGGGTGGAAAGTCCACCGGCAAGTTCTTCGTCGTAGATGCGCGTCATGGCCTTCGGTTAGTGCGTTCGGTCGAGTCGGGAGCGTCGGAAGCTAACGATTCACTCCGCACGTGGCGAGCAGGTGTGTCAGGCGGTCGTCTCAGCAGCCGTAAGACCACGCCAATCGCGTCTCACTGGACCAACGGTCCGCACGAGCCGAAGCCGGCAGCGTAGCATGCAGCTCACCCCCAGTTCGTCGGCTGATGGCTCTCGCCGATGCCTCATTGTGGATGATGAGGCGCTGCTGCGCGCCTTGCTGCGCCGACTCATGGAGGCGGAAGGATTCTCGTGCCGCGAGGCTTCGTCAGGTGAAGATGCACTAATGCAATTGCACGACGAGCCCGTGCCGCTCGTGCTGTCGGACTTTCGCATGCCGCGCATGGATGGTGGCACGCTGCTGAGCGAGATCCAGTCGCGTTGGCCGGAGACGGCGGTGGTCATCATCACGGCGGTGTCGGATGTCAACCTCGCCGTGCGGTGTCTCGAGGCCGGCGCCCTCGACTACCTCACGAAGCCGTTCGGTATTGCCGAGGTGCGCGCACGCGTCAATCAGGCGCTGGAGCGTCGTCGGCTGCTCATCGAGAATCGTGCCTACCGCACCGAGCTGGAGGAACGCGTCACGTTACAGGCTCGCAAGTACGAAGAGCTTTTCCTCGCGTCGCTCCAGTCGCTCGCTGACGCGCTCGAAGTCAAGGATGCGTATACGTGGGGCCATTCGACGCGCGTGTCGCGATTCGCGATGGCGATCGCACGCGAGCTCGGCTTACCACCCGAGTTGCAGGAGCAACTGGAACTCGGCAGCCGGTTGCACGATATCGGCAAGATCGGCGTCCGCGAAGACGTGCTGAACAAGGATGGAGTGCTGACCGCAGACGAGTATGCGCACGTGATGGAGCACCCGGTGATCGGATGGCGTCTACTCGCGCCGTTGCTGCACGAAATGCCGCATGCCCTGTCGGTTGTTCGTTCGCATCACGAACGATTCGATGGCGCGGGCACTCCCGACGCGATGCACGGACACGAGATTCCGCTGGTCGCGCGCATTACCGCGGTGGCCGATTCGTTCGACGCCATGACGAGCGGACGCGTCTACCGATCGGGTATGACTGTTGAACATGCGGTGGCCGAATTGCGACGCTGTTCGGGTTCGCAGTTCGATCCGGTATGCGTGGCGGCGTTTGAACGGGCCCTCGAGCAGAACAGCTTTCTTCGTCCGGATGTGGCGGGGCAGTTGTCGGTGCCCATGACAATGGTGGCGTAACGACAGCGGAGGTCGGCTGGCCGTCGTCACCCCTCAGCCAGTGAGGCGATCCACGTGGACGCAGACCGGGGATTCGGCCGGATAGCGCCGCGTGGAGACTGTCGTCCGTGGTAGTACGGGCCAGCTCAGAAACGGGAGCGCCTGCGGATCGTCCTTGCCAGTAGAAACCTGTCGGGCCGTTGTCGGACGTGTCAGCTTCCCCCCACAACGGACCATTGGATGGGCCGTCCGCGACGTCTAGTTTCCAGAATTCTTGGAAGTCTCCGACCGGGCACGTGGGCGGTTCGATGCCAGTGGCGTGACGTGAGTGTGTCAGCGGGAAGCGGGACACGGAATTGAATCGACGAGGAGCGGTATGGCGTTTGAAGGGCTGATGGTGAGTGTGTCTGGCGTACGGGGAAGGGTCGGCGCTGGTCTGACTCCGGAAGTCGTGGCGACCTTTGCGGCGGCATTCGGCGCATGGGCCTCCCGCGACGGCGTGCGAACGGTCGTCGTCGGTCGTGACAGTCGCGTTTCGGGTGCCATGTTCACGCGCATCGTTCACGGTGCTCTGGAATCGGTGGGATGCACGGTAATTGACATCGGCATGGTGCCCACGCCCACCATTCAACTGGCGGTTGAGCACCACCATGCGGCCGGCGGCCTCGGGATCACCGCCAGCCATAACCCCATCGAGTGGAACGCGCTCAAGTTCATCGGTCCTTCCGGGCTGTTCCTTTCGGCAGACGAAGGGGCAGCGGTGCGTGCCATCATGGACGCGGGGGTGCCTCGCGCGACGTGGGACCAACTCGGCGAGATCATCAGCGATTCGGGCGCGATCCGTCGTCATATTGATCAACTGCTTGCTCTACCGTACCTCAACGTCGAGGGCATCCGTGCACGCCGCTTTCGGGTCGCACTGGATTGCTGTCACGGTGCGGGAGCAGTTATCATGCCGCAGTTGCTGACGGAGCTGGGCTGCGAGG
>JANOKE010000270.1:0-1076 GCA_031419135.1 Gemmatimonadaceae bacterium | reverse complement strand
TGGGAGTTTGCGCCGCTTTCATATCTGTACGTGGTCTACAACAACCGACGGCCCACGCGTTCCCGGAACCCGCTGTTCGATGAGTCACGCACGAACCAACTGCTGCTCAAGTTGGTATATCTCTGGCAGCCGTGACAACGGATTGGTGGACGAGTCGGGGCGACCAGCCCACTGCTCCATGGCGTCGCGCGTGATTCCAAGGCATCCTTTCCCGACGCCGCCTGACGGTCCCGCCCGGTCCGCGATCGACGGTGACCCTCAATCTCTGACCGATAGTTACCCGGTTCGATCAAGCTCACCTTGACACCAGAGCGCGCGAGTTCTGCCGACAGGGCGTCACCGTACGCCTCAACAGCATGCTTGCTCATACTGTAGGCACCGAGCAGCGGCCCCGACAGAATGCCCGAGATTGAACTGATGTTCACAACGCGGCCCTTCGACTCAATCAACATGGGGGTAAACGCCTTGGTGATGCGATACGGTCCGAACACATTCACATCGAACAGCGATGTCAGTTCGCGTTCCTCCATTTCGATCAACGGTGCAATCGCCGCCACACCGGCGTTGTTAACCACACCATGGAGCCCACGACCCGCACGGCGAATGGTCTCAACGGCCGCGGCGATATCGGCGGACGCCGTCACGTCCAGCTTCACCGCTTGCACGTTGTCGATGGCGTTGAGCGCTTGCAGGTCTTCCGGCTTTCGCGCGCCGGCATATACGTGATGCCCGCGCGATGCGAGTGTTTCAGTGATTGTGCGCCCGATGCCGCTGCTGGCACCGGTCACCAAGACGGCGGGCTTCGCAGCCAAGGCCGACTGGCCCGACAGCAACATCACGGGGACGCCGAGCCCGATGCAGGCGACGAGCAGTGCGCTGGTGAGGTGAAGCGGCGAGAGTAGGCGCTCGCGCGTCATGAGCAGTATCGTGAAAGGTGAACGGCAGCCGTCGCCGCTTCACCTCACCAGCGCACTGCTCGTCGCCTGCATCGGGCTCGGCGTCCCCGTGATGTTGCTGTCGGGCCAGTCGGCCTTGGCTGCGAAGCCCGCCGTCTTGGTGACCGGTGCCAGCAGCGG
>JANOKE010000269.1:0-3236 GCA_031419135.1 Gemmatimonadaceae bacterium | reverse complement strand
TAACCGCCGTGGCCGCAAATATGGCGGTGTTGGGCAATGGCACCGACACCGGCAACTCCATTCGCATGCCTGCCGCCACCAGCGCGCTGGTTGGCGTGTTCCCAACGCGCGGACTGGTGAGTATTGCCGGCATTGCGCCACTCGATTGGTTGCTCGACAACACGGGACCTATCGCGCGCACCGTCACCGACGCGGCCATCGCACTTGCCGTGATGGCCGGTACCGATTCACTCGACCCGCCTACCGCAGGCGCGCCTGATTCGGCGCGTCGCGCATCGTATCAGTCATCGCTCGACGGGGCATCGCTTAAGGGCAAACGGTTTGGTGTGCCCGCATTCGTGCTCGCGGGAGACGGCATTCCGTTCCACGGCATTCCGTCGAACGTGACCTCCGCTGCGGCCGAATCGCTTCGCGTTGCCGCGAACATGGCGCTCCGCCCGGACACCCGCGCGATGTTCATGAATGCCGTCAACGCGCTGCGTGTCGCCGGCGCTGAGGTGATCATCGACGACAGTGTGCTGCCCACGTCGTTCGCGCGAACCGCCAGCCGCGTGTCCACCTACGCCTACATGAAGGACGGCACCGACCGCTTTCTGGCGACGTTCGGCTCGACAGAGTATCACTCAGCCGCCGAGTACCTCAAGGCCGTTGGCATGCCACTCTTCACGTCGTCCATAGGCACTGAAGACGTCTTCCGAACACTGGGCGGCATTCACATCGAGCAACGATTGATTGACGCCGACCCTGATGCCGAACGCACCTATCGCGCACCACGACGCGCGATGCTGACCGAGTATCTGGCGACGCTCGATCGCCTGAATCTCGATGGCTATGTCTACCCGGCCATCCAGATGCCGCCACCCAACGAGTCCATGCCGCAAGATGGTCGCGTGAGCGAAGGGCCGCACTCGGCCACCAGCTGGGTAAACATGATCGGTGTCCCCGCCGTGGTGGTATCGGCGGGTTTCTACGACAGCGGACTTCCGTTCGGTCTCGAGTTTTCGTCGCGCCCGTGGACCGACAGCAACTTGCTGGGTATCGCGTACGCCTGGGAACAGGTCACACCAAAACGGAAACCACCAACACTGGTCGAAGCCGGTTTGCTACCGGTTACACCAGCACGCACCGGGCGGCCGGTGGTTCGCACAACGCCAACGACGCGTTGAGCGTTTGCGAAATTCGGTTAGCGTTTGCCGTACGTAAATTCCGCTTCCCGACCGTCGTTGGGCGAACCCGGACACGACCCACCCAATCCGCTCAGCATCGACAGCGCCGTGGCTTCGCGGATGCGTAGCTGATAATCCGCAATGGTTCGCCCGTTTCCCGTGGTCGAGCTGATCGTGATGCTCGGACCATCACCAAAGTAGTACTCCGCGCGTCGCCGCTGGCTTGCGCGCCAGCGACCCGTAAGCACCGCGAACTCGCGGGTGGCAGGGGCCTGGGCGATGGTACGCGCCAGCACGAACGCCCGCCGCATCGAGCCATCGAGCGCCAGCGTGATCGTGTCCTCGACGCTCTGCACGATGCGACCCTCGCGACAGGCGTGATCGAACAGCACGATCGGCGCCGCAGTCTGTGACTCAACCCGATCCAGCACGTACACCGCCGGACCCGACTCCATTGCGGCGGTGAACGTCGCGGGCAGATCACTGGCCTCTTCGGCAGGCTGCGCCACGTCGCCACAGGCGGACAACATCGCCGCAACGACCGCAGCGAGCGAGAGTTTGACGAATCGCATTCCCCTGAGCGTGGGCCTCACCGATGATGAGGAATCGCCCAATTTCGAGATCGGCCAATCAGACGTCAAGCGAATTCATCCTTTGCGCGAGTTCCATTCTCTCGCCTGCCGATCTGCCGGGACGTCCCTTCGCGGGCTCGCGGATTCGTGTCGGTGGGGACACATACTGGGCATCGTCGGTCATTGTGCTCCGGCTCATCAACTGTGCAAGAACGCTTGCCACGGTGAACACGGGGGGCTTATCGGCGCGTGTCATGGGATCAGTGAGCGCGAGGTGAGGGTGCATCGTACCTGTGATATGGCACGATCCCAAGGGCCTCGCAATCGCACAGTTGGCGTAGTTGTGCCAACGCGGACAGACCCTTCCAAGACCCGTAGCGCAGCACCGCCACCGTCGCATCTTCGCGCGTCCTGTGCAATGCGGGCTCATCCGCACGACATTTACGAGCTTCGGAAGTGCTGGTCTGTACAATCGCCGTGAGGTTATGATTGGACACGCGCGGTTCCGCCCCGTCATCATCCCGCTTCGTTGACATGCCTCACCGGTTCAGTTCTCCAGGGTTGCTGGCGGTATTGTCGGTGGTGTTGAGCAGTGTGGCGCTCGTGCGTGAGTTGGCGCGGGATGGATTGCGTCTGGGCGTTGTCAGAGCATCGAAGGGCGCGCGGATCCTCTCAAGTCCGAATGCGTGGTACACGTGGTTCAAGGTGGTCAGGGTGCTGACGACACGCGAGACGCAGTCCGTCGTGCGTGCTGATCCACAGCTGGTGCTGAAACACTTGCGTACGTACCTCGGCACAAATCTGTCACGGCATGATCGGTCGTCGCTCCTGATCGATCACTATTCGTTCCTTCGGCACCGCGTCAACCCAGACTTCTTTCGCACGATCGTTCGCGGACGGCTGCCGTTGTTCGAGCACGTGGTCGGCGCGCGCCACTATCGCGTCAGCGTGACCTTCTTACGGGAGAATCACGATGAGGGCGATCTGTCACTGATCTTTACGAGCGATGAGACAGACATCTATACGCTCTCCCTCACCATCGGTCCGGGAAGCGTGGCCGGTCTTGAGGCAGACCGGGCAATCTACATTGGCCGTGTTCAAGGCAAACGTGCCGAGTTCCAACTGATCCGGGACGCGACGAAGGACTGTGGGGACATCGCGCCCGCCGCGTTGCTGCTCGCCGCCGCGGAAGGAGTGGCCATGGCGCTGGAACTTGGACACATCGTCGGTATCGGTGCCGATGGGCAGATTTCGGCGGCCTCCGACTCGCGTGCCGATGGGCTGGTTCACAGTTACGACGAGTTTTGGATCGCATCCGGCGGCATCAGGCTGGTTCGCAACATGTACCACTTGCAGGTTCCGGCGCTGGAAAAGCCAATACAAGCCATTAAGCGCAATCACCGAGCGCGGGCACTTCGCAAACGTGATTTTCGCAAGCTCGTCAAGGAAAAGGTTTGCCGCGCCTTTGTCGCTGGGGCGCTGCGCCCCCAAGGCGACG
>JANOKE010000268.1:0-3758 GCA_031419135.1 Gemmatimonadaceae bacterium | reverse complement strand
GCACCACCGTGAACGGATAGCCCGCTCCCGCCGTTTCGTGCACAATCAGTACGCCGGCGGCTTTGTGCTTCATCCCCTGCTCGTACTTGTAGGTCCATCGGCCGTAGTACGTCATGCGCTTGCCGCCAAACTGTGTGGTATCGGCCAGTGGCGGATCGTTTACCAGCATCACCACGGTCTTGCCGGTCACGTCAACACCCTTGAAGTCGTCCCACGCAAACTCCGGGGCTTCCGTGCCGTAGCCCACAAACACCAGGGCTGAATTATTCAAAGCCGCCGATGGCGACACGTGCTTGGTCCACGCGACGAAGTCATCGCGCCACTTGAGTGACGTGCGCGCTGCGCCCTTGGTGAATGTCAGCGACGGCGCACCCTGCACGGTGATGCCAACGAGTGGCACGTTCTGTATAAACGTGCCATCGGTGTTGCCTGGCGCAAGTCCAATGGCCTTGAACTCCGACTCGATGTACGCCACCGATTTGTCTTCGCCGGCAGAGCCAGGCAGGCGGCCCATCAGCGAATCGTGCGCCAGCACGCGAATGTGCCGCATGAGCGTGGCGGTGTCGATGGCCGCAATGCCCTCAGCCGGAACCGCTTCGGATGCGACGGCACCAGCCGCCGCGGGTTTGTCGACGGGCGGACTGCAGGCCGCGAGTGCGGCAAGCGCGGGCAGCAGCAAGCGATTGAGAACACGCGGCATGACTCTTCCTCAAGTGGAGTAGATCAGGGCAGCAGGAAATATGCATGCCCGCGCGCAACCCGGTGACCAGGCCTGCCCACTCGGAAGATCGTCACACGGGAATCGCTTACTTTTGGAGTATGACCGAGACCATTTCATTCGACCGCCTGCTGGAATTGCCGGACGCCGACCTCGAGATCGTTCCGGTTGAACGATCCGAAACTGCACCTTCCGCGTGGTACGTGAATCCCGGCTTCCATGGGGTCGATCGTGACGCGGTATTCGCCACCACCTGGCAAGGTGTTGGGCACGTCTCGATGGTAGCAGGCCCCGGCGATTACTTTTTGGCCACCGTTGCGGACAACCCGATCATCATCATCCGCGACCGGGATGGGGTACTGCGCGCATTCTATAACGTGTGCCGTCATCGCGGTGGGCCGTTGGCCCTTGAGCCATCAGGCTGCGTGAAGGCACTCACCTGCAAATACCACGGCTGGACATACCTGCTCGACGGCACGCTGCGAGGCGTACCGCAGTTCGATCGCACGGAACTGTTCGACAAAAAGGACTTCGGTCTGATTGCCGTGGGCGTGGACGTGTGGGAGGGCTTCGTGTTCGTGTGTCTCGAACCGGCACATGCGCCGCCGCTGGCCGACGTACTTGCCGGCATCGCCGAGCGCATACGGCCGAATAGCTTGACCACGAAACGGTTGGTGCGGCGGGTGGATTACGAGGTGGAAGCCAACTGGAAAGTGTACGTCGACAATTTCCTTGAGGGATACCACATTCCACACGTCCATCCGGAGCTCAACAAGGCGCTGGACTATTCGGCCTACACCACCGAACTGGGCCCATGGCACACGCTCCAGCACAGCCCACTCAAAGCGGACAACGTGTACACCGCCGACACCGGCGGCGAGGCGTTCTACTACTGGGTGTACCCGAACTTCATGCTAAATGTGCTGCCGCATCGGGTGCAGGCCAATCTGGTCCTGCCCAAGGGGCCCGATCGCTGCACGGTGAGCTTCTGGTATTACTATGACAGCCCCGATGCGGCGGGTCGCGTGGAGCAGATTCAGGCCGATGTGGAATACAGCGACATGGTGCAGGTGGAAGACCGGGAGATCTGCCAAAAAGTGCACGCCGGGCTCCAGTCGCGCGGCTATGACCGTGGCCGCTTCTCACCGGCAATGGAATCAGGGGTGTACCATTTCCAGTGTCTGCTGAAGCAGTCGTACCGCGCGTGGCGTGACTGCCGCGGCACGCCCATCACCACTCGCGCTACTCCAGTGTGATCACCACCTTGCCGCGCGCGCGTCCTGTTTCCAGATACCGGATGGCCGCAGGAACCTCACTCAACGGATAACGCCGGTCGATGACCGGTGTCACTTTCCCGGCCAACATGAGATCGCGCAGGACCATCAGGTCCTGTGTGTTCAGCTCGGCCAAATGCATACCCAACTCCTGGCTCACGAACCGTGACACCACCATCGCCTTGATCGGACCAATCAACGGTCCGAGCCACTGGCCATCGTTTGCGCCGGCACCGCCGATCAAGACGTACTTCCCGTTGGGAGTCAGGATGCGCCTGTTGTCTGACAGCGCCCGGTTTCCCACGTTGTCCAGAATGATGTCGTACCGCTGTGCGCCCTTGGTGTAATCCGATTTGGTGTAATCAATCGCCGAGTCCGCGCCGATCGATCGAACCAACTCCACATTTCTCGTACTGTTCACGCCAGTCACCTCTGCGCCATACGATTTCGCGATCTGCACCGCGAACGTACCCACCCCTCCCGATGCACCATTGATCAAGACCTTCTGTCCCGGTTGAATCTTTCCCTTGTCGCGGAGACCCTGCAACGCGGTGACAGCTGCTATCGCAACGGTCGCTGCCTGCTCAAACGTCATGTTGGCTGGTTTGAGCGCCACGGCGCCGTCCTCCCGAACCGTGACATATTCCGCGAAGGCACCTGTCCGCCCGCCGAATACGTCGTCGCCAGGCTTGAAGTGCGTGACCAGTTTCCCCACCGCTTCAACCGTGCCGGCGAAGTCAACTCCGAGTTGTATGACCTTTGGCTTACGCAGCCCGCCCCCCAAACGCACGATGTAGGGCAGACCTCGCACGTAATGCCAGTCCAGTGGATTGACCGACGCCGCACGAATGCGGATCAGGATTTCATGGTCGGCGGGAGTTGGCCTTTCAACGGGCTCGAGCCTGAGCACATCTGGTGATCCATAGTCGCAATACACCCACGCTTGCATTGGGTGGGTCGGCGCCGTCGTAGTGTTGCGAGTGTCGCAGGAGTTGCCTGATGTCCAGTAGGCGACCGACGCCGTGGCCACCAACGCGAGTGAAATCACCAGAGCACTCCAGCCTGCTGCACGTCTGAGCTTCATAGACCCTTCGCCATGGCGTTTCTGCCGACAACCACGTCTGGTGGGTACCCATCGGCAGCGGAATAACCCTCACCCGAGCCGTACGACGTCTTCAACAGTTGGTTCCAGGGCGCGCGCACATCGACAACGTTCTGGCGCCCTCACGGAAACTGCTGCAGACTTTGGAGTCGGCAGGGACAACACCGACAGAGACCAAACCGTTCACACTCTACAGCACGGAGGCTTCACATGGCTGTCCTGGCGATCTTCACGGGCGAGGGATTCACGCAACCGATGTATGAAGCGCTGCGGTCGGAGGTGATGTGGGAAACCAACCTCGCAGCGGGCGGGCTCATTCACGCCTGCGGGTTTGACGAAGCGGGCAACTTGCACGTCGCCGACGTGTGGGCGAGCATGGACGAGATGAACGCATTTGTCGGCACTCGGCTGATACCCGGACTGACGAAACTCGGGATTCCGATTCCCGCGGTCAGCGTCTTTCCGACGTACAACATCAACGTGCGCTCCGCCGCCACGCAGTACCTGCTCGACTAGGCGCGAATCCGAAGGGGTCCGGCGCGCATGTATCAGGATACGCGCGTTCTACTCGAAGTCCACATCGAACGTGTCGGCGTCGCGTTCACGCCGCGGTTTTGGTTCCGTCGTAGTCTGGCGACCTGTTTCATCATTCAGGAAAACGCCA
>JANOKE010000267.1:0-1749 GCA_031419135.1 Gemmatimonadaceae bacterium | reverse complement strand
TGTCGGTCGCGATGTGTTCGTATTTGGTCACGCGCGAATCACTGCGCTGTATGGCGCGCACAAGGGACGCGCGTCGTAGGCGCTGAACGGCCGCGAGCACGGTTTCCTCGTCGTACGCGACAACGGGGTGCCGTTTCGACGACTGATTGCACGCCGCAATCAATGCGTTCAACGACAGCGGATAGTTGTCCGGTGTGGTGACCTGTTTCTCGATGAGTGCGCCGAGTACGCGCACGTCGGCGTCCGTCAGATATTGATCCATTGCGGTACTCTAGAGTCGCGCGAAACCGCCCTTCGGCCACGGGCGTATGTTTGGGCCATGGAGACCCTCGCCCAGGACGTGAGGTTTGCCGTCCGCAGTCTGGCCAAGTCGCGCGGCTTCGCCCTCGTCGCGATCATCACGCTCGCCCTCGGCATCGGCGTCAACGGCGCTGTCTTCAGTGTCGTCAACGCCATCCTCGCTCCCCGTACATGCCCCCACGGAACTTGTGGAGCTCTACGGCAAGCAGGAGTCAGAGGCCAGCTTCGGCACGCACTCGTACCTCAACTACCTGTCGTACCGCGAGGCGAACTCCACCCTTTCTGACCTGATCGCCTACAGCAACTTCATGGCGAACCTCGTCGTCGAGGGAAGTTCGCAGCTTCTGGCTCGTGCCGGCGAAGTCGTACGTGTTGCTGCCGCTCGCGCGGACGACGTTAGACTCTTCCCGGTTCGTGCGGGCGCTTGGCTGATTGGCGCCTGTGGTCTGTTGGCGTTGCTCGTGGCGGCTGTCGGTCTCTATGGGGTGATCGCCTACTCGGTGAACCGTCGCGTACGTGAGCTCGGCATTCGAGCCGCGCTGGGCGCGGAGCCGGCGATGATCGTGCGCATGGTGATCCGCGAGGGCATGCTGTTGGTGGGCATCGGCGCAGCGCTCGGCGCGGTGATGGCGTTGGGGGCGGCCAAGGTGCTTTCTGGCGTGCTCTTCGTCGCGCCGTTCGATCCGCTGAGCTTTGCGCTGGCGACGGGGGTGCTGGCGAGTGCGGCACTGCTCGCGAATGCAGTGCCGGCATGGAGAGCGTCGCGCGTTGATCCGATGATGGCGCTGCGATCTAGCGGACGCAATTCCTCAGCGCAGTGTAAAGATGACCGTCGGTACTGCCGCAATACACGACGCCGTCTTCGACGAAGGGAGAGGAGATCCCCGAACCCAACGTGAACGTGCGGTCGAGGCCGATGAACATGCCTTCAAGTGTGAAATCCGGCTATATGAGCGAGGAATTCATGCGACCATCAGCGCCCGTATTCTTCGCGGCACAATCTGATACACCTGTGCGCGCTCGCCCGCCGCAGAATTCCGGTGCACGGCGTCACGTGGCGCAGCTGGCCTCACCTCCTCTGACGTCGAATGATGGGGCAGGCAATCGCGGGACTGTGGATCCTGTTCCTTCAACGGAGTCCGGGTTCGATCCCCGGTCTGGGCACGGGCGAGTCGCCATTGACTGTCTCCGCGCTATGCACCACGCGGGACAACATCGCCGTCACACACGGGAATGTGAACGCCGTTCCTAGCCTCAATACTCTTCAGTTAGCGATTATTTGTGGGGTGTAGTCGAGAAATCGGGATCGGTGTCGGCCGCGCGGACGGAGCGGGACGTTACTCATTTTCTGCTTGACGCCCCGGACGACGACGCGGCCCCGGCTGGAGTGCACCCCCTCGTCGCAGAGTTCGTGCAGGATTGCCCGGAGCGCGCGCGGCTGGTCCTCAG
>JANOKE010000266.1:0-2148 GCA_031419135.1 Gemmatimonadaceae bacterium | reverse complement strand
TGTCGACACAACTCCAGAACATTGGCTCCGTAAAGAACAAAGGCTTCGAAGCCAGTATCGACGCCAGTATCATCCAGCAAACCCGCAAGAGCCTGTCGGCCGGCCTCGTACTTTCCGTCGACCGCAACGAGGTCGTAAGCCTCGGTCGGCAGAAATTCATCATCACTGGTGGAGTGAGCGGACAGGGACAGTCTGGTCAGAACTCCCAGCGCCTCATCCCGGGACAGCCGATCGGCACCTTCTGGGGTCCGGAATTTGTTGGCGTGAGCTCGGCAGGCAAGCAGCAGTTCAACAAGTACAAGGTTGTCCGCGATGCCAGCGGCAACGAGACCAGCCGCGCGCTGGACGGCACCACGACCGCGCCCGGCAGCGACGACAACGTGATTCTTGGCAGCGCCAATCCGAAGTTCTCGGCCGGCGTGCGCAGCGCCGGAACCTGGGGGAACTTTGAGTTCAGTACCTTGATTCGTTCGGACGTGGGCCAGAAGGTGTTCAACAACACGGCCTTGGTGTACGGAACAAAGTCCAACGTGCTGCAGAACCTCAACTTCCTCCGGTCTGCCCTCGACGATGGCGTCGCCATCGGGGAACCCGCCATTTTCTCTTCGCGTTATGTTGAAAGTGGGTCGTTCCTGCGAGTGGCCAACGTCACCGTCGGCTACAACTTCACGCTGAAGGGCCTGTCGTCCAAGGGGCAGAAAATGCGGGTCTACCTGTCGGGCGACAACCTGCTGATGTTCACAGACTACAAGGGTTACGATCCCGAAGTACACGCCGCCGCCGGTCTTGCGGTTCGCGGGATCGATTACCTTGCGTATCCGCGTGCTCGTGCGTTCACCACCGGCGTCCGGATCGGATTCTGATGCAAACCGAATTCACGAGTCCACCCAAACCCACCATGAGGCATTCTCCAGTGAAGATGCGCACTTACAAAGCGGGCTTCGCTACGCTCCTCCTGGCAGCCGGGGCAGCAGTCGCGTGCACCGACCTGACCGAGGTGCCTGCCAGCCAGATCTCGCCAGACAACTATTACAAAACGTCGGCCGAAGTCCTTGGTGGCGTGGCCGGTGTGTATGCCACGCTGCGCGACAACATGTGGGGGTACTACAATCTTTCCGAGGTCAGCACCGACGAAACGATCGTGCCCACCCGCGGTTCGGACTGGTTCGATAACGGACGCTGGCTGGAAATCCACCGGCAGCTGTGGACTCCGACCAGTGGATCGGCCGGCGACGACATTAACGGCGTTTGGAACAACATGTGGTCCGGCATCGCCAAGGCCAACGCCGTGCTCGCGGCGCTGCGGCCGAACACGGTGCCCGATCAGCCAGCCATCGAAGCCGAACTACGCGCGCTTCGGGCGTACTACTACATCGGCCTGATGGACTTCTTTGGCGGCGTGCCCATCGTCACCAACACCGAGATCAAGCCCCGCGAGCGCGCCACGCGTGATTCTGTGTTCAAGTTCGTCGAGTCGGAGCTGATCGCGGTTCGCGGCGCGCTGCCGGCCAGACGTGACGCGAGTCAGTGGGGCCGGGTCACCCAGGGTGCGGTGGACGCAATGCTGGTGAGCATCTACGTTAACGCCGAAGTCTACAAAGGTACGGTGACCGCGGCCGGACTTACCAAGGGTACTGCCCGCTGGGCTGACGTGATCACGGTGGCCGACCGCCTCATCAACAGCGGCACATTCACACTGGCGTCGAACTTCCGCGTCAACTTCACGCCGACCAACCAGAATTCGCTGGAGAATATTTTCGTCGTGCGATTCAGCACGCTGGGCGGACTGGGATCGACGCTGAACTCGCGCTCGTTTCACTACAACTCGTCGAACTTCGGCGGGTGGAACGGCTTTTCGACCCTGTCCGACACGTACAACAAGTTCGATGATGCCGACGCGCGAAAGGGCGTTTGGCTCGTTGGGCCGCAAGTGAACCTCAACACCGGTGCGCCGGCGCTCGATCGAGCTGGCAACCGCCTCATCTTCACGCCCGAAATCCGCGACGTTACTCAGGCCACCGAGGGCGAAGGAGTCCGTCTTTATAAGTTCCCGATCGACCAGGCGGTCACGAACCAGGAGCAGCCGAACGACTTCCCACATTATCGCCTCGCCGAAGTCTATCTCTCGAAGGCAGAAGCGTTGAACGA
>JANOKE010000265.1:0-11590 GCA_031419135.1 Gemmatimonadaceae bacterium | reverse complement strand
GTCTTTCTCCCACATGAATATCTGCACCAGAAGCAAGCCGTCCCCAGCGTGCCACACGGTGCGCGTGGAAGCGCGACTGGACATGCTTGCCCGAATCGCGCTCAGCGCTTTGTCCCGCCATACAGGCCAGTTGCCCGCGCGCTTCGCACACGCGTGCAGCGCGATGTAGTGCTCAAGCGACGGTCGATCGTCAAAGTTTTGCCACAGCAGCAACATCGCCTCATCCAGTCGACCTCGTCGCACATACTGCGCCACCAGAAAGTCGCGCAGGCGACTGTCGGTCCGCTCGGGGAACGCCACCACGCCTTGTTCGGCCCAGTGCAACGCACTGTCACGCTTGCCGGATGACTCGTACAGCTCAGCGATCTCGAGGTAGTGGTACGCATACGACAGATCGCGTTGCCTGACCGCAACGCGCGCCTCGACGTCGCCGGCCACCGTGGCCAATGCATCCATGATGTGCATGATCCGGAGTCGTCCGCCCTCGTTCCGGCGCATCTGCTCGCCAGCCCGCAGCACGGGCACGCGCTTCCACGCTGACTCAGCGAGTGCCCGATATGTGGCCAGTCCTTTTGTGCCAAGGAGCGTGGCATAGCGTAGCACGGCGCCGGAAAAGACTTCCCACTCGCTCTCCATCTCCCGCGCGAAGAGCGTGCGCGCTAACGCTTCTGGATCTGGGCGGGCCCGGGTACACGCCGCGAGATGGAGCGCATGCATTCGCTGTAGAATGTCGCTGGTGCCACCATCGGAATCATCCACCGATTCGATCGCGTGCTCCATCTGCGTGAGTGCATATTCCGACAGTTCGATAACAGCCGCTGGGTGCGTATCGGCCAGCTCCGCGATCGACGTGAGTACATCGTCAATATTGGCGAAGTAGCCACTGGCCTCCTGATAGGGCACGTAATCACCGACGTCGATCGCGCTGTTGAGTGCACGTCGAAAGGTGTCGACGTTGACGCCGGTGCGCGTCGCCTTCGCCGTCTCCAACAACAGTCGCTGACGGAGGCCTTCGTCACGCTTTGCATGCTGCATCAGCAATTCAACGAGCGCGTCTGCGCGCTGCGCCGAGAGATGTGCGCGCACGTCTTTCATGGTGAGCGGCTGCTCTGCGCGAGTGCGTTTCTTTGCTGCCATCGGGCAAGTTTGGGCTACGGAGAGTCAGCGACGAGCGAGCTGCTTCACGGCCAGACGCGCCTGTTCCAGGTGGAGCTCGATCGACGCCAGCGGATCGCCTGCTGTGGCACGGACAGACGCGGCCAGCACCTCGTGCATGCGTGTCTGCCATCCCTTGCCGGTGGCCTTGTACGCCTCGAGCACATCGTTGTCCACTCGCAGGCTGATGAGCGTGCGCGTGGGCCCTGGCACCAGCGTCGCCGCGTCGAGCTCGTCGGCCGTGGCCAACGGTGCGACATCTTTATCGGCGTCCACTTGTTCTTGGAGCATCTTGTCGGACGGGACCTGCGCGGCGATCCGCGGAACGGACCGCGACAGCGTCCGCGCTTGATTCAAGGTGATCGGTCCGCCGGGAAGTCCTGTCTTACGCGGTGTGGATTGCATAGCGCCTCCGCTCCTGTCGGCTCGCGTGGCCTGCCGAGATAGTGTGCCGGGTTGCGTCGTTGTCGATGAGCACGAACGCCATAGCAATGACCGTGTCGCCGATGCAGCCGATGGCCAGCCGTCGAGGTTCCGTCGAGTGGGCGCGCGGGCTTGGGACGTCCAGCACATCGCCGTCCCAGACCTGGATCGCCCACGCGAAGGCAATGCCACGCTGTTCGATGTTCCTTTCGTTCTTGTCGACGCGCCAGTCGTAACGCATGACATGAGTGTATATGCAATGTATATATATGTCAATACTTTTAGCGTGCCGATCTGTCACGGCCGAATACGCCTATTCCATCTGGCACTCGATCGACGCGAGCATATCGGGCACTGTCCTGACAACTACTCCACTTGCCTACATTTTAGTGTTGGACGGTCGGCCCGACGCCCTTACACGCGACGACCGATCTCGACCAGCGGTTCACCGCTCGAAAGTAGCTCGGCCACGCGCGGCCACGCGCCGAGCACGATCGCGCGAAGCTCGGCGTTCCGCACGTTCCCGCACGTCACCAACACGACCTGCGGTGGGGGGCCGAGGCGCTCGACGAGCTCTACGAAATCCTCATCCTTCGTGACCACCACGGCGGCACGCCCAGCGCGCGCCGCAGCAAAGATGGCGGGATCGTCGGTGACGAGCTGCTGCACGTCCTCGACGTGCCACGCGTCGACTGCATGGGTCTGCCGGAGCCACCGGGCGAGCGCGGGCGGCAATTGCGCGTCGACCCACACCGCAGCAGATGACGGCGCGCCCGTCATCTCCACTTAGGCCGCGACGTTGGGATGGTTGAGGCGCCGCGCGGCATACAGCAGGCACGCGGCGATGTCATCCGCTTCCAAGTACGGGTAGTCCTCGAGGATCTGCGCGTGCGACTCGCCCGCGGCCAACAGCTCCAACACGTCGATCACGCGGATGCGCATTCCGCGAACGCAAGGGCGCCCCCCGCATTGCTCGGGACGGATAGTGATACGCTGGAGCAGCTCGGCAGGCGACATGGGCGTGGGGTGAGGACCACGGAAAGGTAGGCCACTGGACACCAGTCGGACAACACGCGCCGTCTCCCTCGGACGGTCCTTCGCTGCGTCGCGAAGCGACGGAGCCGGCCACGCAACCGCCGCGCACTATGCAAACCCGTCTGCCGAACGCGAATCGCCGTCCGCTGATGGATCGCGGCTTCTTCGCAGCGCGGGGGATCGTGAACGAGGCGATCGCACCGAACCGCCGACGGCGCAGGCAGGGCGTCTGGCGGTCTACCATTGCAACTGAGCCGCAGCACACACGGCAAATGAGCCGTCGGCACCAGTTGATGCTTGACGACGACTGAATGCCCGGACACTACGGCTTCTCAGTTGGCGCGAGGATCAACCGTCGATGCTGCCTCGGGCCCACGTCGTCCCATGACCACCTCCTCATGTCCGTAAAGAACTGAACCCATGACACCGGCCCAGTCATATCAACGTTGGCCTTCTGCTGCAGCGACTCCAGGTAGAATGCTGCCTTGCTCGCACAGCGAGCCACAGCAGCACACCAAGACGTCGCTGGCAGCCGCGCAACGCGCCGTCATACCGCGCTCGCGCCATCGTCGGCCCCTTCCTGCGCCAACCGCATGGCAACGTCTGCAACCTGATCAAGCCACCGAGCGAGTTCGATCGTGGAAATGGAGACGCCCGCGAGTGTGATGAGACCAGACTGCACACTTGGAGCAGTCGCTATTCCCGGTGGGGGGTGACCGGCGACTATCTCGCTATCCATGTGGCTGATCGCGTCACGTAGTTTTCGAATTCGATTCCGTGAGTCGGACGTCATCACCGGAAGGTCTTGCGGCTTGAGCGCAATACGCGCGCCAGATGTCGTGGTCAGACCGCGCTTCTGTAGAGCATCCAAGAATGTGAGTGCGCGGTGCAGGGAGACGATGCAGTCTTCGATGTCACCCGCGCTTTCAATTCTGGCGTACATGTCGGCACTCTCCGCACCCTGTCCAGCGCGCCGGTACGAGAGAATCGCTCGGGAAGTTACCCGAATGAAGGACACAGCAAGCGGTCGGACGAGTGACCCGCTATGGCCGAGCTCACCGACGAGCATGCGCACAAGTGCGCGAGGATAAAGCTCGCGTTCACCATTCCTGAGTGGAGGCCAGTTGGGCGAAATCATTCCCAGGTGGGTGGTGCGGTATAACCTTGGGCTACATCTGGGCTACATCAAACAATGCGGTTCGCGCCCGCAGGGTGCAAGCCGCGCACCGACGCGTCGCTGTCGGCAGCTATGCCCCTTAGACATCGGCGGCGATGACGCTGCATGCAACTCTCCTCCTACGTCGACACCCGTGCCGACTTGCTGTAAGGTGGATCATACCCAAACATGTCGAGCGACACTGCGAGCCATTTCGGTGAATGCATCAAGTTACCCGCCCCGAACTCGTGGTGCGGCGTGCGGTCCCGAGGCTCGTTTGCGCAAGCACTCCCGATGGCGTGATACGGTGCGGGTAGGACGATGTACCGGAATCCCGAGCTTGGAACGAGCCAGCTCCCGACGAATCCGCTTCTTGCCGCGCTGCCAGTGCGAATTGGTAATCGGCGTATATCAGCAGGATCAACCGTCGATGCTGCCTCGGGCCCACCTCGTTCCACGATCACGTTCTCCCCCATCAGCACGCGGCATCCCTCACCCCAGAGCATGGCCCCCGGTCTTTCCGTCGACTTGCGCTGATGGTTCGGTGGTTTGTCATTTGTCCCATGATGCCTCAAGCTCCTTCTGTCGCTCTTGAAACCCCGCGAGTCTCTTCTTGAGATCTGATATCTCCTTTTTGACCCTGCGCAGCTCTGCTTGGTTCTTGACTCTGCGCAGGTAGTCTTCTCCAAGTTCCTCAGCGATGTATTGCTCAAGCTGACTTCGTAAGACCCTGAGATACGGATTGCCCCATATCGCCCCTTCGCGGTACTCCAGTTTGCCAGTCTGGATGCCTTTGACGATGCAATCCCGACTCACGCCGTATTCAGCCTTGGCTGTGACGTCGCTCAGCGTCGCTCCCTTGCGATTCCATTCACCGTATGCTGTCATATGGATGATAGACCACTTGTGGGTTGCCGCGCGGTGGAGGAGGAACGCTACCTACTTCTTGGCGCAATATTCCAGCGTCCGTGCCCCTCGTGTGAGCCGCCGCCGCGCGCAGACACTGTTCGACCGTACCATTTGCGCATCCCCTGGCGGCGTGGTCCGCCGCCGCGACGCGCGTGCGCATTTTTCGCACACCCCTCCTCCAAGTCTTGCTGGATGAGCGCCGCCAACGGAGGTTGTGCATCAAGACCGCGCTCATCGCCGCGAGGTGCTTGATCGTGCGCGATCGACGGCCCGGTGACGTTTCCCCTTCTCCACATTCGTTTTCTCCAAACGTTTTCCGCGACGTTGCCGAGACGATTTCGAGTTTCAGGACCGACACCAGCTGGCGATGTGATCCAGCACGATCCAATACCGGTACGTTTGCCGGACGTTGACGTTTTGCTGCAGCGCTCTCATGAAATTGCGCCCGTAGCGCGCATTCCGACAGGCGCTGTCAGCAGCGACGCAAGGTTATACGCCGACATCCACCCCAGCCGGGTCCCAGGCTCGTCGCACATGCCGAGGCGTCAGAACCACCACGCGGGCGGCATCGACGCGATAGATGATGCGATACGGTGCGTGCAAGACTTCACGATACGCTGGGAGCCCGATCTCACGCACGACTCGCCCTTGCTGCGCGAACTGCGTAAGCTCTTTCACGCGCTCCAGCAATTTGTCGAGCCACGAGGCCGCCGCTCCCGGACGATCCCGCGCGATGTATTCAACGGCCTCCAGCGCCCGCTGCCCCGCGAGCGGGGACCATACCACCTTCACCGCGCGAGACGGGCGGGGAGCCTCTTCGCCACAGCCGCGTGCGTCACGGTCTTCCCAGCCGCCACTTGCTGCTCCGACTTCCGCACGTCCCGCAGCAGTGCCAACTCGTCGAGCATCCCCTCATAGGTACCGACGTCGAGGAGTACCGCCGCACTCCGGCCGTGTTGGGTCAGGATGACTGGTTCACCGGTCGCCTGGACCTGCTCGATGAACTGCGCCGCATTGGCGCGGAACTCCGTCACCGGCTGGATGTCACGGCTGGGCTTCAACTTCGGCATGGGACTCCTGAAGGTCAGTACAGAGTAACGTACAGAGTACCCAGCGACCGCACAAGCTTTCGTGGTGTGCCTCCCGTGCTTCGCTAGCCGCTGACCGCTCGGCACGGCCACAGCGACTGAATCGCGCGAGCCAGGTGCAAAGAGGGAATCAAGCCAGTTTGCCCCAGTGGTATCGTCTCGAGCAGATGGTTGAAGATCGGATTCGCCTTCCACTCGACCAGGTTGCGGGCGCGCATCATGGCCAGGAACTGCGCGCCACTGCGATACTCACCATCGGGACCGGAACGCACGATGTAGATCTTGCTGAGCTTCGCGCCATTCACGGTGCTCGTGATTGAATCGACGAATCCATACAGCTTCCCAAACCGTCTCCGCAGGACTTCGCAACTGCGGGTGATGCGAGCGTCGCTCGGTAGTCGTCACGCGTGCCCTGCAAGCGATGCCGAGGCCACGCGCGCCGTTTCAGCAAGCAGTGCCGCACCGATGAACAGGCTTCCATCAGCCGCAAGAAAGCGCGGCGTGTGCGCCGGCGTGACTTCGCCGCCAGGTTCGCGTGCCCCAATGCGGAGGAACGCGCCGGGAATCCCCACCATGTAGTACGCGAAATCCTCTCCAGCCATGTTGGTGATGCCGAGCGGCACGATTGCATCTGCACCCAACAACGCGAACGCCGCGCGGCGCGCCCAGTCGGCCTGTCGTTCGGGGTTCACGATGGGCGGTGGACCGAGGTCGATCTGCACGTGAGCAGTGAGGTCATGGGCAGCCGCGATGCCATGCGCGACGCGGCGCATTTCGTCGGCAAGCAGCGCCCGAGTCAACGGGTCGGTCGCGCGGAGCGTCCCGCCGATGGTCGCTGTCTCGGGAATCACATTCGGCGCGGAACCCGCTTGCATCGTCGCCACCGTGAGCACCGCCGGGGCAGACGGATTCACGCGACGCGAAACGATTCCCTGCAGCGCGGCGATCAACAGTCCTGCGCCGAGCACGGGATCGGCCGATTCATGCGGTCGCGCGCCATGCGCGCCACGGCCTTCCAGCGTGATGCTGAACGTGTCCGCCGACGCAGCGAGCGATCCGGCCTGCACCACCACCTGCCCGACCGCGAAACGTCGATCGACATGCGCCCCGAAGATCGCGGCCACGCCATCGAGCGCTCCAGACTGCAGCACGGCAGCCGCACCTTCCCCGATTTCCTCCGCAGGCTGCAATACCACGAGCACATCGCCTGCTGCGGGGCGGTTGGCCAGCAGATACGCGACGCCGATGGCCCATGACGCGTGCACATCGTGTCCGCAGGCATGCATGACGCCGTCGTTTCGCGAGGTAAACGCCACGCCGGTGGCTTCCTGAATGGGCAGTGCGTCGATGTCGCCGCGTACCGCGACCACGGGCGCGCTTGAGTCGAGGCCGCGAATGCGAGCTACAAGCCCTGTGCCGGCGACGCGCTGCACCGACACGGGATTGGCCATCGCCAATGCCTGCTCGAGTGCCGCACAGGTACGCGACTCGGCGAACGCCAGTTCGGGGTTCTGATGCAAGTCGCGTCGCAACGCAACCAGTGCATCGCGCTGTTCATCGGTGAAGAGCGCGGCGACGTGACCCGGAACGCCGCCAAGATCGACTGCGACGCCGGACATCCTCAGCGCGTTGCGCCGGAGGTTGTGGCGCCCGGTCCACGCAGGACCTGGCCGGGCTTCGCCCCCGTGTGCTTGCCGCGGTCGATCACGATCACCCCGTTCACCAACACGTAGTCCACACCTGTCGCGAGTTCCGTCGGCTTCTCGTAGGTGGCGCGATCATCGAGAGCGTCGAGATCGAACACGGTCACATCGGCCCACCCGCCGACACGGATGACCCCGCGATCGGCCAGGCGCATGCGCGTGGCAGGCCACGACGTCATCTTGCGCACGGCTTCCTCCAGCGAGAGCACCTTTCGCTCCTTCACGTATCGCGAGATCACCCGCACGCTGTTGCCGTAGCCGCGCGGATGGGGAAACGCGGATGGATCATCCACGCCGACCTGTGCCACCGCACTGGCATCGCTGCCAATGCTCATCCATGGAAAACGCAACGCCGTTTCGATGTCGGGCTCCGACATCATGTGATAGACGGCCATCACGCGGCCACTTCCCTGCACCACGAGGTCCCACGCGGCGTCGGCCGGATCCTTGCCCGTCTCCTTTGCGATCTGCGCGATGGACTTGTTGACGTACTTTGCGTTCGCGGCATTCTGCGCGTTTACAAGCACCACGCGATCCCAGCCGCCGGCCGCCTCGATGATGTTCCACCATCCCGGCGAGCCAGTCTTCACCTCGCCCTTGAGACGTGCGCGCGTGGCGGGATCCGCGAGGCGCACACGTAGCGAATCACGTCCGCCCTCGAACGCCCAACTGGGTATCGTCGCCTCGAGTCCCGTGCCGCCGGCCGTGTACACGTACATATCAGCCGCGACATCCACGTTGCGCGCGCGCCCGGCCTCTACCACCAAACGTATCGAGTCCATGAGCACGCCCCAGCCCGGCTGGTGCGCCACCTTGAGATGAAATATCTCCACCGGCAGGCCGCCGCGTTCGCCTATTTCAATGGCTTCACGAACCGACTGCACGACTTCTGCGCCCTCGCCTCGAATATGGCTGGCGTAGATGCCACCGTACTTCGCGGCGATCTGGGCGACCGCCACCAACTCATCGGTCTTCGCCCAGCTTGATGGCGGATAGATGAGTGCTGTCGTCATGCCCATCGCGCCGGCACGCATTGCCGTGTCCATGACAGCCCGCATGCGATCGAGTTCCTGCGTGGTAGGCACGCGCGACGATTGCCCGAGCACCGCGACACGCGCCTGCGACTCGCTGAAGTAGGTGCCGAAGTTCATGCTGATGCCCTGCCGCTCCAGCGTCGCGAAGTACTCCGGAATTCGCGCTGCAGGCACCGGCGTCCCGCCTTCGCCACCAATGCCAGTGGTTACACCCATGCGCAGCTTGTTCTCGGCGAGGCCGCTGCGTTGCAACACGCTCCCGGATTGATCCATCATGTCGATCCATCCAGGCGAGACATACTTGCCTTTCGCGTCGATTTCCCGACGTCCCTTACCGGTCACACGCCCCAGGCGAACAAACCGGCCATTGCTGATGGCGACATCGGCGAGAATCCACGGGTTTCCCGCACCGTCAAGCACCCGGCCGTTGCGGATGACGACGTCGTATGTGCTGTCGACAGTGGCCGATGACGCACCTGGCGCCGCCTCGGGCGCCGGCACGGGCGCGACCGGGGGCTTGGCGCATCCGGCAATGAGGAGACACGCCGCGATGCGACGCATGATCAGGCTGTCCAGATCTGGGTGAGCACGCGACGGAAGTTGCCGCCCAGGATACCTTCGATGTTCGCGTCGCTGTACTTCCGGCGGATGAGGCCTTCCGTGAGATCGAACATGCGCTTGGGGTGGTCCAGCCCCTCGATGTCGATCTTGTCCCGGAAGCCATAGCTGCCTTTGTATCCGGCGCGAAGCTGCTTGTTGAGTTCGGGCGGCATGGCGTCGTAACCGTACAGGTCGATATCGCTGCCGACCCCCAGATGCTCCGGGCCGATGAGCTTCGTCACGTGATCGAAGTGATCGAGCGCATGCTCGATCGTAGTGGGCTCCTTGTCGCGCACGAACATGCGCACACCGGTGATGCCCATCACGCCCCCGCTCTTCTTAAGCGCAAGGATCGCCTCGTCACTCTTGTCGCGCGGATGGCCGTTGGCGAGCACGCGGCAGTTCGAGTGCGTGATCAGCACGGGCTTCTTCGACAACTCGAATGCGTCGAGCGTCGTGCGATCTCCGCAATGCGACACGTCGATCGCCATGCCGACCTTGTTCATGCGGTCGATGATAGCCGCGCCGAAGTCGCTGATGCCATCGTCGCGCCGCTCGGTGGCTCCGTTTCCAATCAGGTTACGGCTGTTGTACGTGAGCTGCGACACCCGCTGTCCGAGGGAATGGAAGAAGTTCACGTCATCCGGACGGCGGAAATGCTGGGCGTTCTGCAGGCCGAGGATCACCGCGATCTTCTTCGAGGCCTTCACGCGCGCGAAGTCGTTGACCGAGTCGATGCGCATAAGCCGTTCGTCGCTTCCGGCAATGAAGGCATTCCAGCGTGAGAAGAACTCGAGTGCCTGGTCGTAGGCGTTCGCTCCGCCAAGCCCCACGGCGGGATGGAAGATATTGATGCCCGAGTCGAGGAAGACCTTGAACTCCGCCTCGGTGAACGTCTCCGGGTTCGCCTCCCACTTCGCCTGATTCGGGAAGTTGAGCGTGAACACGCTCAGCATGTCGATCACGATCGAACGCTGCATCAGCGCGACTGCACGGGTCGAGTATTGCGGCGCATTCTGTCCGAAAAGCCGGTAGCGACCGAGGTTGATCATCGGAGCGGCCAGCGACGCGACGCCGACAGCAGCAGCCTGGACGATCATCGCGCGACGGGAGATCGAGTTGGTCTTGTCTTCCATGTTATTGAGCGCTCAGCGCGCCGGGGCAATGCGGGTGAAGGTGTTGCCAAGGAGTTGGAGCGACGCAATGCGGCCGGTGCCGTCTGGCCTGAAGGTGATGCTGCCCTCGCTGTTCTGGCGATCGACCCATCGCGCCCGGAACGTTTCGAATTGCCAGTGCGTGAGGTCGCCCTCGTACGCACGGCCGAAGCGGGCATGCAGCGTTTCACCGCTTGCAGTGATGGCGACGTCACCATACGTCGGATGACGGTACGTTCCCGCGTACTGCGCCGTCGGCAGGCTCGGCTTCGTGCCCGTCACGCGACGCGCGAGGGCCTGCTTCTGCGCCTCCGCCGCCTTTACGCGCTCCGCGCTGAACATTGTGAGAAGTTCGGCGCTCCAGTCCCGCTTCTTTGCGCCCGCGGCGCCGCCAAACCGATCGAACACCTCGTACATGAGTGCGTGGCGCAGTTCGACATGATCCGCGTTGGCCAGCACGTACACCCCGAGTTTCTTGTCGGGGATGAGACCGATGATGGCGCTCATGCCGTCAATGCTGCCGGTGTGCATGACCACGGCCTGTCCGTTGTAGTCCTGCAGGAACCAGCCGAGCGCATAGAGGAAGAAGTGCGGTCTCGAAAGCGCGAGCGCGGGATAGGTGTTCGGATCGGCGACCATTTGCGGCGACAGCCACTGCCTGAACGTCGTATCACTCACCAAACGCTTGCCGTTCACGCGCCCGCTGTCGAGCACGAATCGCATCCAGCGCGACATGTCGTTCACGCTGGACCAAACTGACCCTGCTGGGGCAACGGGATCGACCGCGCGATTCCGGATCACGCGCAGGCCGTCGCCGCTCTCGCCGTGCGGACTGGCGACGTTTTGTTTCCCCTCGATGCCCGCGAGTCGCGTGACGGTACTCTTCATCCCGAGGGGCGCGAGGATCCTTGATTCGAGGAACGCATCCCAGGTCATGCCCGACACCGCACGGACGATATCGCCCGCAAGGGCATACATGATGTTCTGGTAGACGAACCCCGAACGGAACGAGTATGCGAGCGGTAGCGTAGCCGTGCGTTTGAAAATCTCTTCGGCACTGTAGTCGGCGCCCGCCCACAGGAGGTCGGCGTTGCCGAGTCCTGTGCGATGCGTGAGCAGGTCACGCACAGTCAATTCGCGCGTGACGTACGGGTCGGAAAGACGGAAGGCGGGCAAGTATTCGATGACCGGTGCATCCCATCGCACCTTGCCCTCGTCGACCAGCATGCCGAGTGCGAGCGCGGTCATCGCCTTGGTAGTCGAGCCGATGGCGAAACGCGTGTCGGCGTCGATCGGCTCCGGTTTGCCCAGCTCGCGAAGGCCAAACCCCTTG
>JANOKE010000264.1:0-10775 GCA_031419135.1 Gemmatimonadaceae bacterium | reverse complement strand
TCGACTTCCATGCGCCACAGGTCACTGCTGAAGGTTCCCGCCATGGCGGGATACGGAGCCGCCATCGGCGTTGGTGCTGTTCTCGGTGTGACGGGAGTCGGAGCTGTGGCTGGGGTTTGCGGAGTCGCTGGCGATGGGGGTGCCGGTGGCACTCTCACCGGTTGTCCCTGTGCGTGTGCGCTGGTGGCTGCGAGGGCGAGCGCGAACAGCTGCATCGTGGCGCTGGTGCGAACGCGCGAGGTGTGGGCGATCAGGGCATACGGCATCAGAGTCCTCCTCCGAGAATCGGGTCGTCACCACGTCGCGTCGCCGTAACGGCAGCGCGCACACGAGGCAACAGATTGGTTTCACGCATGGTTTCGTTCGGCGCACGTTGTGTGGCCGGCGCCGCTTTACGGGCCTGCACAATTTGCACAAGGACAAGCTCCAGGTCTTGCAACAACCGTCGTGTCCTTTCGTCGCGAAGCTGCGGTTCATCCAGCAACAGGCGAGTCGTACCAAGCAGATCGCGTGCCCATCCACTTACATCGGCAGCCGGGCCCAATGCCGGATCGTCGTTGCGAACAGTCGTGAGCAGCGCGACCGTTCGTGCCAGATGTTCCTCCATCGCGACATGCGCCGGATCATTCGAGCGAGGCATCTCGGCGAGTGCATCGGGTCCCAGCCCCAGCGCCGCGATACTGTCGGTGCGCGAGGCAACCTGTGTGACGGCCCGCTGGTACTTGGACGGACCGGTGGCAGGCAACAGATATCGCCCCACCCCGATGCCGCCAACCACAAGGGCGGCGATGCCCGCGGCGCGGAGCACCCAAGTGCGGCGGCTCGGCGCCGCGAGCGCACCGCCCACCACCGGTGGTGGTGCAACCACTATGGCGCCCACGACACCCGCGTCCGCCAACTGCCGGCGGTGTTGTTGGATACGCGCCCACATCATATCACGCGGAATCGCACTGTCGTGTACGTCGGTGGCCTCGCGCGCCAGCGCGACCACCCACGGATCCAGCGGTGTGTCGGGCGATTCATCATCGGGTGCGTGTTGTTCGTCGGTCATGCCAGTTCCCTCCGCGCAAATGGCGCGAGTGCCACGCGCAGTTTTAGCCGGGCACGGGAGAGTTGCGACTTGCTGGTGCCGATGGCGACACCAAGCCGCTCGCCGATCTCTTCGTGCGTGTAGCCTTCCACATCGTGCATCACGAACACCGTGCGCGTACCGGTTGGCAGTGCATCGATGGCATCACGCATCCGCACCTTGAGATCGGGTTCGCTTTCGTTGGGCCAGCGACCCGCGCCGAGGGCGTCATCAAGCGGTGCCGAAAACGCTTCGCGCCGCTTATGCGTGCGAAGCCCGTTCAGCGTGACCGATACGGCGATGGAATGCAACCAGCTCGACAGGGCCGAATCCCCGCGGAATTGTCCGATCCGGTCAAACGCCCGGATAAACGTGTCCTGGGTCCATTCCTGTGCGAGATCGGTGCGCCCGCTCATCCGGTAGATGAGCCGGTACACGCGGTCGATGTGCCGATCGTAGAACTCGCGCTCTCCGCCCGGGTCTCCCGCCTGCACTCGCGCGATCAGTTCCGCATCGGCCGTGGAGGTCATCCGCGGTTCGGGTTCGATTGCGCCATCAGTCGCCGCCTCGTTGCTCATGCATGTGCGTGGGGGAGACAGTGCCGGTCCCGAAAGGGTTGCATGGGGGCCGCGCCGAACATGTGCCAGCGGTCACCCCTCGCGTCGCACTCCTACTTTCTCCGCCTGCGCCAGAGGAAGGGGTTGCGCCGCCCCTGCCCCGAGTGCGCGGCCGCTTTCCGACAAAACCTTGGTCATGAATCGTTGCCCCTCGCCGATGCGCTCCACTTCAATGGCAATCGACTCGACCGCCTCCCCCATCCGATCGAGCCGGTCTCGCACCTCCTGAGGTACGGGGGCAATGACGGTGGCTCCACGCCGCCAGATCCGACGCGCATAAGCGATCGCGATTGGCGCCAGCACAAAGATCGTAAAGACAATGGGAATGGCGAAAATCTCATCGGGTGGCCCGTTGCGCACGATGCGTGGCGGTTCGACGACCGCCCCCGGTACTGCGGCGGCGTTTGCCACCGCTTGATCGGCTTGTGCCAACTGCTGGTCGGTAGCGGTAATCCGCGCATCGATGGCGGTGATGCGGGCCTCCAATCCAGTCTTGGCGGCCGCAGGCGCACCGTCTGCGGTAAGGTCCCTCACCAGATCATTGCGCGTGTCCTGCAACCGTTCCAATTGGTTGCGAAGTTCCGATCGCTGTGCCCTCGCCCCATCCAGCACCGCCGGTGCACTGGGCGCACCGCTGCGTGCCGAGGCGGCCACATTGACCTGGGGGATGGCGGGGGGCGCAGGCGGGGCCGGTTGAATGGCGAGCAACATGGCAGGATCGATCAGGGGGACAGGAAAGGCACGCGGCGCCCCGCGCATTTCGGGACATACGCCGCGCGGTAATCGGGGTTTCACGCGTCAGTGTGTCGTTGAACCTTGCCGCCGCGCGTTCCGCGCGTAAGGTCTCTCCCATGCATCAATCCCCGGCTCTGCCCTACTTGTCCGGCGTCCGACGCTCGGCCGCTCTGGCCGTTGTCGGCGCGCTGTTCCTGGCCTGCCATCGCGCGCCGCAATCGGCGTCCGCACCAAAGGCGGTGCCGCCTGCGGTCGCCATCGCGCAGGCTCGGCTTGGATTACTCCCGGCGGCGCCGCATGGAGCGCAACTGCCGGAGCGCATCGCCGACAGCACCTTCTGGCGCATGGTGCGCGAACTCTCCGAACCCGGTGGCTACTTTCAGTCGGAGAATTTCGTCTCCAACGAAATGGGGCTGCAACATGTCATCGCCTATCTCGAATCGTACACGCCACCCGGCGGTGTATATGTGGGGGTTGGTCCGGAGCAGAACTTCACGTATCTGGGTGCCCTCCGTCCAGGTATCGCCTTCATCGTGGACATCCGACGGCAGAATCTCCTGCAGCATCTGTGGTACAAAGCCATCTTCGAACTTTCGGCAACCCGCGCCGAATTCCTGTCGCGACTGTTCGCCCGTCCCGCGATCGCCAATGTGGCGAACGCGCTCAGTGCCGATTCCCTGATCACGCTGCTTGATCAGACGTCCGCCGACCCGGCCATGTTTCGACGCACGTTTGACGAAGCAAGACTGCAACTGGTGCAGCGGCATGGCTTCACCCTGGATTCGACGGATCTCGCAACGCTGCGCTACGTGGACAGCATTTTCGTCGCCTCAGGACCGTCCCTCAACTATTCGTCGGGCAGCACCGGACGGTCGCGCGGCGGATTCAATCGCATGCCCACGTTCGCGCAGGTCGCCAGCGCCACCGACGAACGCGGCGCCAATCGCGGATTCCTTGGCAGCGAACGTGCCTACGGCGTAGTCCGTGACATGCAGCGACGCAATCTCATCGTGCCACTCGTGGGCGACTTCGCGGGACCTAAAGCGCTACGAGCCGTTGGCGATTGGCTTCGGGAGCGCGGTGCGCGCGTGAACGTGATGTACACCAGCAACGTCGAGCAGTATCTGTTTCAGTATGGCACGTGGCAGGCGTTCTATGCGAACGTTGGCTCGATGCCGTTGGATAGCACCAGTCGATTCATTCGGTCGGTCACCAGTCGCGGTTTTGGCGGTGGCGGTGGCGGCGCGTTTCTGATGCAGCAATTGACGTCGTCAATCCTTGATGTCGTACGCGGGGTGCAGGCAGGGACGGTGCAGTCGTACTACGACGTACAGGCGTTATCGAGGCCGTAGCGGCGGACGGGTCGGGGATGACGACAGCCCGGTTGAGGTAAAGACAGGAGACGGGAGAATGAAGACGGGAGACGTCCAGCCAGCGGAACAGCGGTTCCCAGGAGTCTATTGCGAATTAGTTTTCATTAATGCTTGCCTCGCTCCTCCTGCCCTTTGGGACCTGGGCCAGCACCCTCCTGTCGGTGGCGCTGGTATCCGGCCTCCCCTTGGTGGTCACGTTCCTGATGGCGCGGCAAGAGGCCTTGCTGCGGCGGTGGCTGCCGCAACTTACCGCTTTCGGATCGGGAACCGTATTCGCGGCAGCGGTCGGACACCTGATCCCGGAATCACTGCGCATGGGTCAGCCAGCGCTCACGGTGGCCTTCGGCGTCGGCGCTGGGTTTGTGGCGTTCGCACTCATCGAGCGGGCACTGGCGGGCCATGATCATGCCCACGCCCATGGCGTTCCCTTGGGGGCGCCGTCCGCCCACCATAGTGAGCGCAGCGAGGCCGAGTGCGTCCATATGCACCCCACACCGGCCTCCCAGCCGGCGCACAGGTCGCGAGCCCTGGCACCGATGGCGTTCGTTGGCGACGCAATACACAACTTCGTTGACGGTGCCCTGATCGCGGCGGCATTTCTCGCTGAGCCGTCGATAGGAATCCTCACGCTGGTCGCGGTTGGCTTGCACGAGCTTCCTCGTGAGGTGGGGACGTTCGCCCTGTTCGTTCACGGCGGCATTCGCCCGCTGCGCGCCGTGGTTTACAATCTGGTCACCGCCGGCATCGCGATGGGTGGCGCGACCCTCACGCTGCTGATTGGACATCGGATGGCCAATTTGACCATGCTGCTCCTGCCGTTCGCGGCCGGGACCTATCTGTACATCGCTCAGGCGGTTGGTCGGTCGGCGCTGCGAGACCGGCGCGATGACCCCACCCACTGGGGTCGGTTGGGCTGGAGTGCTGCGGGTTTGGTGCTCGTTCTGGCGTTCGCGTTTGGCGGATAGGTCGTTTGACCTTGACCCGGCACCGGAATCGGGGCATTTATTAAGGCTCTAAATCCTCAGCCACGCATTGTTTGAATGCCGGCCGAGGGCTCCACCCCGGTGGAGCTCCCCCATGGACGCGTTCCCGTCGGCAATGGGATCGCATGCAGGAGTGGCCGATGGCTAAAGCAGGCATTCACCCGCCGTATCATCCGGTGGTATTCAAGGACTCGTCCACAGGCACGACGGTGGTTACGCGTTCCACCATGACGAGCGAGCAGAAAATCACGCTGGACGACGGGAAAACGTACCCGCTCATCCTGCTCGAAATCACCAGCGATTCCCACCCGTTTTATACGGGGACGCAGCGTCTCATCGACACACAGGGACGCGTGGACAAGTTCAAGAAGCGCTATAACCGCTGAACCGATTGGCGGTGTGCCGTCACTCCGCACGCTTCATGCGTGAAAACGGGAAACCGTTGCATCCGGATTTCGGACTGTCCCGCTTTGCGACGCGTGTCGCTTCGGCAACGTCGCGCGTTGGCGCGTCGTACGCGCTCAGACAATAGGCCCACGTGTACGGTGGCATGCCTTGCAGCGGCATCCAGTCGATGCGGGTCCATCGCTCTGGTGCGGTTGGATTGGTTGGCGCGTTGCGTGCAATGAGGTATTGCGATTCCGCGTGCCACGACGTGACGAGATACGTCGTGCGCGCACCCTGCTGCCAACGCTCGGCGTCAATGCGATAGCGAATGCCGTAGTCGTCCTCGAAGGTCCCCAACACGTCAGCCGCCAGTTTTGGTATTGCGCCGACGGTTGGGCGCGCCGGACGCTGCGCACATCCGGCGGCGATACACGCTACACTGAGCCAGGCCATCGCCACACGCCGTTTCAATTTCACCGACGGTGTTCGTGCGACACGAATCCCACGCGCTGATTGACCGCGATGCGTTCGGCCGGCGTCATCGAACTCCACCGCGCGATTTCATCGAGTGTGCGACCACAGCCGCGACAGCAATCGTGAAGATCCAACTGACACACCTTGATGCACGGCGACTCCGTCGTGCCCGGAGGAGACAACGGGCTTGCCGACGCGGACCTTGGCTCTTTCACCATCGGATCACCGTCCATTGGCCGTGACATCGTGGTGGGCGGGACGCAGCGATCGTCCGAATCCGCCGGACCTCGCCAGCACCACCCCAACGGAATACCCCAGTAAGGCGGCCACCACGGTGTCGCTCAGAAAATGTCCAAGTGACAGGACGCGGGTTGCCGCGCAACCAGCGGCCAGCAGGTACCACAATGCCCAAGCCCGTGGAAACACGCGCGCGATCGCGGCCGCGCCGGCAAAGGCGACCATCGTGTGACTGCTGGGCATGCCCAGGCCCCGCGTGGAAAATGTGTCGTCGCTGAACGGCCGCCAGGCGTACGCGAACACATCCGGTGCGGGGCGCAGTCGCCGTACCAGCAGCTTGAGGACTTCGGCCAATGCCCCCCCAACGGTTGGCGCCAGCAACACCAACCCACCGCGCCATCCCCACCCCGCGCGTCGGTCGGGATCCGACCGGTCCTGCATCCACAGCGCGACCGCGACAATACACCACACGGGCAAATACCCGATCAGGCGCAGCAGTCGACCGAGATCCTTCTCATGGATGCGCGGATCGCGCAGCGACTGCCACGCCGTGTGATCGAGTGCCTGCGCGACGACCGCCGCCGTGACCACGAGCGCACCGAATACAAGCCATTGCCGACGCGTTCGGAGGGCGCGCCAAGCGGGGGTGGTCGCGAAATTCATGAGAGCGAAATCAAACCGCAGCGAAGGCCTGCACGCCACTGTTGCACGGGTCATATTTGACTGATGGAACGCAAGACGCGTCAGCGCGACGCCATCAGAGTGGTCTTCGAATCAACCCCCCGGCCGTTGGGACCGTTTGAAGTGCTTGAGGCCGGTCGCGTACAGGTCACCGGGTTAGGTATCGCGACGGTCTATCGCACGATCAACGCGATGGTGGAGGACGGTTGGCTGGTTCCCGTGGAACTCCCCGGCGAAGCGGCGCGGTATGAACGATCTGGCGCCGCGCATCACCATCATTTTCGGTGTCGGCAGTGCACCCGGGTGTTCGAGATCGAGGGGTGCCCGGGCGATTTCGCGGCGCTGGCGCCGTCGGGTTTCCAGTTGGAGGCGCACGAGATCGTGCTGTACGGACGTTGCGCGCACTGTTCGGCGGCGGCGTGAGCCGCGTACCTGGCGCTATGGCTTCGTCCGTGATGTTGGCGGCGCTGTTTTCGTTCAGCGCGTGCCGGGTCGACCGGCAGTTTCACGGTGTGATGATCGATCCGCCGCGTGATGTGGCGTCGTTCGAGTTCACACTGCCTTCGGGAGCGTCCCTGCGAACCGCGCCCGAACCTGGACGCCCCATGGTGCTGTTCTTCGGCTACACCCACTGTCCGGATGTGTGCCCGACCACGCTCGCCGACTGGAAGCGGGCCAAGCAGAAGTTGGGCAAGGATGCGGAGCGCGTGCGCTTTGTGTTCGTGTCGGTCGATCCCGAGCGAGACACACCGGCCGTGGCTCTCCAGTACGCCCGACAGTTCGACGCATCGTTCGTGGGCGTGTCTGGCGACTCTGCCACCACGGTCCGCATGATGAAAGAATTCGGCGTCGCGGCGGCGCGTGAAGCATACACCGATGCCAGTCGCTATTTCGTGAGTCATTCGGGCTCGGCGTTTCTCGTGGACGATACGGGGCGACTGGTCGCGATGTACCCGTTGGGTATCGGATGGGAAGCGCTCGCCGCTGATCTCTCACTGGTGCTGTGACCATCATGTGTCGTGTGATGCTCACGGTCGTTCCGACCGTTGCCTTTTTGGCGTTCGCCGCGTGCGACCGCGAGCGGACCACTGCTGCGCCTGCCGGTCCGCTCACCGTTGTCGACGCGTGGGCGCGACCGGCCGATTCGGGTTCTACCGGCGGTGCATATGTAACGCTGACTAACACGGACAGCGTGGATGTATCGATCGGGGCATTATTTACGGCGGTGGCACCGCTGGCACAGCTGCATGAAACAGTGTCCCGCGACGGCATGGCGCACATGATCGCGCGACCCAACCTGCAGATTCGCCGCGACAGCACTCTCTCAATGGTGCCTGGGGGGCTGCACATCATGCTGTTGGATCTCACGCGTGCGCTCCGCAGTGGGGACACCGTGCCACTCACGTTCACGCTCACCGACGGACGCACGGTGCCCGTGTCGGCGCCTGTACGAGCGCCGTGAATGGCACGCGATTGCGTTCCGGTCTGGCTGACGGCCGGTGGTCGATGACGACCTCGCCGAGTCGTTTCGTGGACGCGTCGATGCGCGCCATGAACGACGTCCTTGACGAAGAACTGCAGCTGTTGCAGTCAATGGGGCTGCGGCGCACGATGCGGGCCTTCACGCAGCGGCAGTCCGGAACGGTACTGCTGGGTGGCGAACGGATCGCCGACTTCGCGTCGAACGACTATCTTGGCTTGGCGTCCGATCCGCGTATCGCCCGTGCGGCGATGGCGGTGCTGCAGGCGGAAGGCACCGGCGCCGGTGCCTCGCGACTGATTTCCGGAAACCATCCGATCCACGAAACCCTCGAGCGGGCGCTGGCGCGTTTCAAGGGAACGGAAAGCGCGCTGCTTTTTCCGTCGGGCTACATGGTTAACATCGGCGTCATTCAGGCGCTCATGGATCATCGCGATGTGATTTATGCCGACGCGTGCAATCATGCGTCGCTGGTCGATGGATGTCGACTGTCCAAGGCGACGGTGCGGGTGTTTCCGCACGCGGATCTCGACGAACTGGGCGCGATGCTCGAGGCCGACCGCGGACGCTATCGGCGCGCCCTCATTGTGGTCGAGGGCATGTTCTCAATCGACGGAGACGTATTTCCGTTGGATGGCCTGGTGGACGTGGCAGAGCGATTCGGTGCCTGGACGTACGTCGATGACGCGCATGGCACGGGCGTGCTCGGCGCGACTGGTGCCGGCACGATCGAGCAGTTTGGAGTGACCGGTCGCATCGATGTCGTGGTTGGCACGCTCGGAAAAGCGCTGGGCACATCGGGCGCATGGGTTGCCGGATCGCGCACGCTGATCGCGTTTCTCACCAGTCGCGCGCGTTCGTTCATCTTCACCACGGGCACACCCCCCGCATTGGCGGCCGCCGCACTCGAATCACTGCGACTCGCCGACGTAGAGCCGTGGCGGCGCGAAGCGGTGCGCGAGCGGGCGCGTCGACTTCGTGACCGTTTGCGCGGCGCGGGACGCGACGTGCCGGGAACGGTCGACGCACACGTTGTCCCGGTGATGATCGGCGATCCCGTGCGCACCATGGCCATGGCCGGCGAATTGCGCCGTCGCGGATTTTTGGTGGGTGGCGTTCGACCGCCAACCGTGTCGGCCGACACGTCGCGCCTGCGCATCTCCGTTTCGGCCCTGCATCCACTCGAACTGGTGGATGCCCTCGCCGCCAACGTGATCAGTGTCTTGCATGGCAGCTTCAAGTGACCATCGCATCATGGAAGCGGCCAAAAAGGACGGCGGTTGCGTTGCGACCGGTGCTCCACTCCCCGTGACCGTGTGCTGAGCCCATGTCGATCGCTGATATCCGTCGGGACTACCGATTGGCCGCGCTGACCGAGGCGGACGTGGACGCCGAGCCGATGGTGCAGTTCCATCGGTGGTTTGATGACGCGGTGCGCGCCGCCGTGAACGAGCCCAACGCCATGTGCCTGGCGACGGCCAGTCGCGACGCCTATCCGTCTGCGCGAGTAGTGCTGCTGAAGGGTGCCGATGCGCGCGGCTTCGTGTTCTATACCGACTATCGCAGCCGAAAGGGACAGGAATTGTCAGACAATCCGCATGCGGCCCTGTGCTTTTTCTGGCCCGAACTCGAAAGACAAGTGCGAGTCGCTGGTGCCGTGCAGCGTGTTGGTCGCGCCGAATCCAACGAATACTTCCAGTCGCGCCCATTGCCCAGTCGTGTTGGGGCGTGGACGTCGCGACAGAGCGCGGTGCTGGCAAGTCGTGACGAACTGGAACGTGAACTCGCCGCGAACATCGCCCGCTTTGGTGACGGTCCGGTAGCGCTTCCCGAACACTGGGGAGGCTATCGCGTGGTTCCGGAGGAGATCGAATTCTGGCAGGGACGTGAGAGCCGACTGCACGACCGTCTGCAGTTCCGTCGTGAAGCGGGCGTGTGGGTCCGGCGACGCCTGTCGCCGTAGGGTACCGCTTACTTCGTCGGTACCACGCCCACCAGAAACGGCGTCATGGTGGGCTGCGGTGAGCCCTCGGCCGGCTCTTCGGTGACGGCAAAAGCCGCGATACCGCGCGCATCGACGGGCAGCGCGACGGCATTGAGCAGCCGATGCCCATCGGCATCGGGATTGAACAGCTTGACGGCTTCGGGCTTGCCGTTGCGAATGATCCACAGGCAGTACGTCCGGTTCGCGGCAATCTGCGCAAAGCCCGACGCGTGAACCACCGCCTCGCCCGTACGCTGATTCCAGAACACCTGCATGCTGGGACCTACGGGAACGTTGGAAGCGAGCCGCACCAGCACCAAATCCTTCTCGGCGTGGGTGAGGGCATTCACGGTTGAATCGCTACTCGCCAGTAGTTCGGCCGTTCGCTGGATGACCAGTTGTTGGGTCCGCAGGTTGTCTTCCAGTCCGCGAATGCGAGACTTGAGTGATACGGCGAAAAACAGCGAGGCGGCCATGGCGAGTCCGAAAATGCCCGCCGTGGCCCATGCGGGTGCACTGTTCCGCGCCCGCGGCGCCGCATTCAGATGCACCGGTGGCACACGAACGGCACGCGGCACTGACGGCGCGCCATGGTCTGTGTCGTGGATTTCCGACGGCGGCGTCGGAACGGCGAGTTCTGTGGTCTCCGCCAATCGCATAGACACCGCCTGTTCGTGCGCGATGCGCTCGCCGAGTCGTTGCGCAAGCGACGGCGGTGGCATGACCGCGTGTCCGGTGGCCAGGAATTCCACGGC
>JANOKE010000263.1:0-18884 GCA_031419135.1 Gemmatimonadaceae bacterium | reverse complement strand
CGCATCCCTTGCCCACATCGCCGTAACCCATTACCACGGCAATCTTGCCGGCCAGCATCACGTCGGTCGCACGATTCAATCCGTCCACAAGTGAATGACGGCAGCCGTACAGGTTGTCGAACTTCGATTTGGTCACCGCATCGTTCACGTTGATGGCCGGAAAGGCCAGCGTGCCCGCGCGTTCCATTTCGTACAGACGATGCACGCCCGTCGTGGTCTCTTCCGACACACCGCGAATGCCGGCCAATACTTTGGTCCACCGACCCGAGTCTTTCGCCTGTTCCGTGCGCAGCAGATCGAGAATCACGCCCCACTCTTCAGGCTCGTTGTCGCTGTCGAACGACGGAATCGTTCCCGCCTTCTCGAACTCGGCACCGCGATGCACCAGCAGCGTCGCATCACCACCGTCATCCAGCAGCAAGTTGGGGCCCGTACCATCGTTCCACATCAGCGCCTGCTCGGTGCACCACCAGTATTCCTCAAGCGACTCACCCTTCCACGCATACACCGGTGTGCCCTTGGGCGCGCTCACCGTGCCATGCGGACCTACCGCCACTGCGGCCGCCGCATGATCCTGGGTGCTGAAAATGTTGCACGACACCCAACGCACATCCGCACCCAGAGCCACCAGTGTTTCAATGAGCACCGCCGTCTGCACCGTCATGTGCAGTGAGCCCATGATTTTTGCACCCTTGAGCGGTGTACTTCCTGCAAACTCCGCGCGCAACGACATCAGCCCGGGCATCTCCTGCTCGGCCAGGCGAATTTCCTTGCGACCCCACTCGGCCAGCGACAAATCACGCACGGCAAACGCCGGACGATTGGTGGCCGCGAGCGTGGACACGCCGTGCTCGGTCATGACTTCTGTAACCATCGATATGAATCCTCTAGAGTGAAATGCGGGCTACGGCGGTGAACAGCGCGGGTCCTGCAGCATCAGGATCAACCGGCAGCGGCGTGAAGCGCATGCCGGTAAACCCCGCCTCCAACAACCATCGTTCCAACGTGGACGCGTCAAATCCAAGCCACACGTGTCCCATCTGTTGCTGATACTCAGCGTGCGAGTGTGCGCGCATATCGGCAATCAGCACGCGCCCACCCGGACGCAGTACACGGCGAACTTCACGCAATGCGCGGGCCGGATCGGCCACGTGATGCAACACCAGCATCATGACGGCAACGTCCAGTGAGGAATCGGCCAGTGGCAGCGCCTCAAGCGATCCGTCATGCACGGTCACGTTGCCAACCGCTGCAAGACGCGCATGGGCGGCCAATAGCATCGCGGACGATGCGTCGATGGCGTGCACGTGCGACACGTGCGGTGCCAGCGCAAACGCCAACGCGCCGGTGCCGCACCCCAAGTCACCCAGCACCCACGACGGATCCAGCAACGCCAATGCCGCCAGCACATCGGCGCGCGCACCAAACATCTTGCTTCGCAGCATATCCCACTCCGCACTCGCGGTCGCAAAGAACGCTTCGCTGCGTGAACGGCGCGCAACCAGCACCGCGTCGAGTCGCGCGACGTCTTGCGCCGCTGACGGCGCGGCGCGCAACGGCGCGCGAACCAACGCCCACAACGACATGGCTTCGGCATCGAGCGACGGCGACAACCGATACCACCGGCTGGCCCCGTCGGCGCGCGACGTCACCCACTGCTCGTCAGCCAGAATCTTGAGATGCCGACTGACCGTGCTTTGCGGCAACTGCAGCGCCAAACACAACTCTCCAACCGTGAGCTCCTGCCGCTCCAGTGCCAACAGCAGTCGGCACCGGGTGGCATCGGCCAATTCGGCCAGCCGTTCGTGGATGGAGAGGCGTGGTTGAGTCATATCCGAGTATCCGGATAAAAGGATATTAAGGGTGACAACGCCTGTCAACTGCTCGGCCCGCCGCAAGGGAGTCTCCCGTCTCCCGTCTCCCGTCTCCCGTCCCCGATCTCCCTTCTCCCCTCCCTATTCCCCCTTACCTTCCGTCTCGATGGACTTCTCCCTCGCCTTCGACCTGCTCGTCGCCGCCCTCGTCGGGCTGGCTGTCGGGCTTGAGCGCGAGTGGTCGGGCCATGCCACCGGGCCCGATTCCCGCTTTGCTGGCTTGCGCACATTTGCCCTGCTTGGCGCGATCGGAGGATTTGGCGGCTGGTTTGTCAGACTCGGGCAGCCGGCGGTCGCCGCGTGCCTCATCGGCGGGGCAATTCTCTTTGTTGTCGTCGCATACGCCGCCACGATGACCCGTCCCGGCACTACGGCCGACGGCACTACAGAGATCGCTGCTATTCTTGTCGTGGCAATTGGCGTCTCGTCTGGCGCCGGACATCGCGCACTCGCCGCCGCCGTCGGATCGCTTGCGGTGGTGCTACTGGCCGAGAAGTCGTCGATGCAGCGGTGGCTGCAACGCATCGACGCTGCCGAATTGCGAGCCACATTGCAATTCGCGGTGCTCGCTCTGGTTGTTTTGCCGATTCTGCCGGCGGGTGCCTACGGTCCCTTTGGCGCCTTTCAGCCGCGACAACTCTGGTCGGTGGTGCTGCTGTTCAGCGCCCTCAATTTCGCTGGATACATCGCGCGCAAACTGGTCGGCGAAACGCGCGGACTTGGCATCACCGGACTGTTGGGCGGCGTGGTGTCTTCCACCGCAGTGGCGTTCACGTTCAGTCGACGCAGCAAACAGGAACCAGCGCTCGCACTCCCGTTGGCCTTCGGTGTGTCCGCTGCCTGCACCGTGCTGCTGCCACGCGTGATCATCATGGCCACGGCGCTGCAGCCCGGTCTGTTCTACGAACTGCTGTTCCTGCTTGCTCCCGCATTCGTCGCGGGCGTTGCCATGTTGGCATTGGCGTTGTGGCGTGAGCACGAAACACGCCCGCTCGAATCAACCAGCGCACCCTCCGATGAAGCAACCTTGGCGCCGCCAGATCGGGCGATGCAGAACCCACTGGCGTTGGCCACGTCCATCAAGATGGCCGTCGCGTTTCAAGTGGTGCTGTTCGTGATTGCCTGGGTGCACGCCACCGTTGGCAATTCCGGCGTACTCGCGTCGGCCGCGTTACTTGGCCTCACCGACATGGATGCGCTCACGCTGTCGATGTCCCGCTTGGCTGGAGACGCCACACAAATACACGTCGCCGCGCTCGCGATCACCATCGGCGTCATTGCAAACTCATTCCTGAAACTGCTGTTCGTGCTGGTCCTGGGTGGTGCGCGTTTCCGGCCACGCGCGGCAGCGGCGTTGCTGCTGCTCGCCACAGTCGCCGGGCTCGCCTTGTGGTGGCGCTGGTGACCCGTCGCGCGCTGCATCCAAACGGTTCGCGATATCCCGTCGTCCTGTTGGTGGGCCGAGTGACGCGACAATGGGTTTCGGCGGTAGGACGCGGAGCGCACTTCGTCGTGGACGTGCTGCGCGCGACACGCGATGTCACCAGCTGGCGCAGCGAGTTCAGCACTCATGCCCGCACGCTGGGGGTCGAGTCGCTGCCGATCGGAATTTTCATCGCGCTCTTCACTGGTATCGTGCTCGCGCTGCTGGCCAGTTATTCCGTAGGTGATCTCGTGCCGCCGTACTTCGTTGGCACCCTGGTGCAGAAAACCGTCACGCTCGAACTCGCGCCAGTGCTCACCGGACTCGCGCTGGCAGGTCGTGTAGGAGCCAATATTGCCGCCGAACTGGGCACGATGCGCGTCACCGAGCAGATCGATGCGCTGGAAACCCTGACGTTCGATCCGATGAGCTATCTCGTGGTACCGCGGGTGTGGGCGTCCACGCTCATGTTTCCCATTGTGGTCGGCACTGCGATGCTCGTTGGCGTGACGTCCGGATGGCTGGCGTCACTCAGTTTACTCGACATCACGACGCCACAGTTTCTCAAGGGTGTTCGCGTTTTCTTCACCGAATTTGATGTCCGCTACGGCCTGGTGAAGTCCGCCAGTTTCGGCGCTGCCGTTGCGCTCATCGGCTGCCGTGCAGGACTCACCACCGAAGGCGGGGCACAAGGCGTCGGTCGGAGCGCCACCCGCGCCGTGGTGATCAGCGCGGTGATGATTCTCGTACTCGATGCCTTTTGGGCGCTGGTCTGGCTCGCCGGTCGCACCATCCGCTAAATGTTCAACTCTCATGACTGAACACAAACGCACCTCAGACTTCGTTGTCGGCATCACGGTCCTGGTTGTGACCGCAGTACTTCTGGCCGTGGTACTGTGGGTCAAACAGGCCGATCTGGGCAGGCGAAAATCCGAACTCATCGTGCGCACGCGTGATGTGGGTGGCGTGGCGCTGGGCAATCCGGTCGTCATTCGCGGCGTGCGCGCTGGTCAGGTGCAGGGCATCGCCTTGGGCGAGCGCGGGTGGGTGGTGCTCACGCTCGGCATCGATAAATCCATCCCGTTACCGTCCGATCCGGTCGTGTTGCTCGTCGCGTCCAGTCTGTTCGGGGAGTGGCAAGCCACCGTGAGCGAGTATGCCGGTGTGCCGCCCGATCGCGAGCTGCGTGCGGCGCTCGTCGAGGCGCGTACTTCCGGTGACACGTTGGCCGGTGCCATGCTGCCGGATATCGCGCAGCTTACGTCGGTCGCCGGTCGGATTTCCGGTGACGTTGCCAAGGTGGCCGATCGGGTACAGGTGGCCTTCGACGACAAGGCCGCAAGGGAATTACGTGAGTCGATTCGCAACTTCGCGGTGCTCTCAGGCGATCTGGCGCGCACTGTCAACGCGCAGTCGAAAAACCTCGACCGCATCAGCAGCGAGGTGCAGACAGGACTCAAGACCGTGAATGCCGCGGCCGAAAACCTGAATTCATTTTCCCGACGGGTCGATTCCGCGACCAGTCGTGGCGAGTTGCAAACCATCATCACCAATTCGCAGAACGCGGCCCGAGAGCTGGTCGCCACCACCACCCGGCTACGCGAAGTCGCCGAAGGACTCAATCGCACGGACTCGCGACTGGCCAGTGCCATGTCGCGCGCCGATTCCGTGCTCGCCAAGGTGAACAGCGGGCAAGGATCACTTGGTTTGCTGGTGAACGACACTCGACTCTATCGCAACAGCGATTCGCTGGTCACGGAATTGCGCGCGCTGCTGGCAGATGTAAAGAAGAATCCGAAGCGATACTTCAATGTCAAGGTGTTTTAGCTTGCTGCCGCTGCCGCCGGTACCGCCAACACCGCACAGCGTGCGGTCCGCATCACACGCGTCGCCACCGAGCCCACCACCAGACGCTCGATGAAGCCATGTCGCAGTGTCCCCAATGCAATCAGTTCAGCGCTGACCTGTTGCGCAAACGCCAGGATGGCGTTTGCCGGATCACCGCGCACGGTCACCGTCTCCAACTCCATGGTTGCAGGCACCTGGAGTTGGACGCGAATCTGGTCGAAAAGCGGCGGCAGCGTTTTGCCATAGTCGGCGTCCCACGCTTGCCACTCGGCCGACGGGTGTTCAAAACGGGGACGCACATGGACCAGCGTGATGTGACCGTCCGCGCCCACCAGTCGCATCGCCATTCGCGCCGCGTGCACGCTCGCGGCACTGAAGTCCATTCCCACTACTGCACGCTTTGGCGCGCTCGGAAAGGTCATGCCGACCGCCAACACCGGCACGGCCGACTCACGCGTGGTCGCCAGCGTCGTCTCGGCCCCGAACAGACGGTCGAGCGGGTTATGTCGGCCGATACCCATGACTAACACGGACGCCTGACGCAAACGCGCTTCGGCGGCCAAGGTGCGCGATGGTGATCCGGTTTTCACCTCCGCCTTCCATGTCGGATCGCCGGCCATCGAAACGGACAGCGTTCGTCGAATGTCAGCCAGCATCGATTCGCGGCGCATGTCGTCCAACTCCGCGGGTGCGGGAATGACATCCATTCCTCCGGACACCATTGGCGTTGGCTCGCACACCCCAAGGACTTCGATGATCCCGCGGAACGCCTGCCCGGCACATCGGGCCGCGTTGAAGAGCGATTCCTGAGCGGCGGGCGACCCGTCGCAAGCCACCAATACCGGTCCCTCGCGCACGGAGGGATCAGTGAAGGCGTCGGACACAGGGGCGGTGGCGTTGACGGACATGGGCAGGACCTCCAGATGCTGACGCGGCCGTGTGAGGCACCGTAAGGTTGCCCTCGATCGACGTCCGCTCCATCGGGGTTATCGCTGGGACGTGTCAGGGAAAACCGGACACGTATTGCCGAAGCGAACACTAATGCCTCACAACGCCCATCGCATCTGTCGTGCCAGCCAATCGCCCAACCGATGCCGCCAGGAACGCAGCGACCACGCCGCCGATGTGATCTCCACGCTTTGCGCACAGTCGTTCGTGAAGCTGAGCTCGAGCGCACCGGCCAGGACGTCGTCGAACAGCAGCACGTTGCATTCTGCATTCAGCCAGAACGAACGAAAATCGAGATTCGTCGACCCCACGACACCGGCGTGACCATCGACCACCACCGTCTTTGCATGCAGCGTAGCGCGCTGATACTCGAACACGCGCACGCCGGCGTCGAGCAGCGTCGCGTAGGCGCCGTGCGCGGCGTGACGAATGAGTGCCACGTCGGTTAGCTCGCTCGGCAACAGCAATCGCACATCCACGCCGCGACGCGCGGCGGCGCGCAGCAACCTCAGCGCGCGAGTTGGAGGAGCAAAATACGGCGTGGTAATCCACAACCGTTCGCGTGCTCCGCCAACCAGGCTGGCGAGTACCGCCAGCACTTCGCGTTGGCCTCGGCCGGGACGTGAGTCGAGCACCACTGCGCTCGACGGGCTGTCTTCCGCCGCTTCTGCTGTGGGCCGTCGTACACGACGGCCGCGCCGTCGATCACGACGTCGTGCGAGCCGCATGGCAATCCGTTGCGACACCTTCGAACGCAGTGCGCGCGCACGCCACGGCATGGCCGTCAACGCCAACACTGCGTCGGGCTCGACGGCGTCGGGCTCCGACCACGATACGTACTCCAGCCCCGGCAACGGCGGACCCTGGGCGCGATCCCACCCTTCCGCAAACACGGCGGCCAAGGCGTGCGCGACCGCGCCCTCCAGACGCACCAGCGTATCGCGCCACGCACCGGCGCGACGACGTATCGACGAACCGTACTCTTCGCCGATGTTCATCCCGCCGGTCAACGCGATCGCGCGGTCGACTACGACAATCTTGCGATGATCCCGACGGAGCGCCTCGAACGGCAGGTAGCGCAGTCGATGAAAAAGGCGAAGCACGATTCCGTCGGCAGCCAGTCCCTCCCAGAACGCCTCCTTCGTTTCCATGGAGCCCACCGCATCGGCCAGCACGTACACGCGCACGCCGCGACGTACCGCGTTCGCCAGCGCAGCCCGTACCGACGCGCCAATTCGGTCGTCGCGCAGAATGTAGGTCTCGAGCAGCACTTCCTCCCGTGCGTCATCGATCGCTGTCAACATGGCGCGAAACGCCAGCTCGCCGTCGATCAACAGTCGGGCGTCAGGGCACTCATGCAGCACACAGCGCATGATCCGCTGGACCAGCGGTCGGAATGCGGGGTCGCGCACGCCATCGGGCAGACGATGCGCAATGGACCAGGCCCGGTACGTGCGCAACTCGCGCGGCAGCCGATCAATCGGCATCAGACGAAAAATCTGATGAACAGCTGGCAGAAAACCGCGCCGGCAATCGTCATGGAAAATCCCCAGAGCAGCAACTGCCGGAACAGGCGCTTGCTGTCCTGACCCTGCGGCAGCGCGGCGATGCACAGCGCCCCGATCGTGGACAGTGGTGACACATCTACCAGCGCTGCGCCCACGTTGATACTCATGGCGACCTGCAAGGGGTCGCCTCCTCCCAGTTTCTCCACAAGTCCAGGTACCGCCGGAAGAAATGCCGGATAGATAACGCCTGACGTTGAGCTGTAAGTCGAAATGAGTCCGGTAATCCCGGCAACCGTCCCGTTCACAGTGCCCGGTGTCGCGATGCGCGCCAACAGCGTCGTGAAGAGATCCATGCCACCGGTCTTTTCCAGGACACCAATGAGCACGCTCACCCCGCACACCATCATGATCACGGCCCACGGAACCTGGGCAATGGTGGTCGTGTCGTCGCCAAGCCCCGACAGAATCAGGACGCTGGCCGCCGCGAAGGCGGACAGCCCCGGACTCACCTTGAACACCACCACGGCGGCAATCCACAGCGCAATCGCGCCCAGTGTGCCCCAATGTCTCGGGGCAAGCGGCGCAACGCGTGCGTCGATGTCCACCGGCGCCGCGCGATGCAGCGTCAGGCCGCCGAACAATGTCCACGCCAGCAAGGCGGCCAGCGCATGCGCCGTGAAGTTCGCCGCATACACATTCCACACGTGCCCCTCGAGGCCTGCCTTCGCCATCAGCGAGTGGACGATCATGCCGATCGCTCCAACGGGCGAGAGATTCCCGGAGTTTGCGCCATTGCCCACCATCAGCGCCGCCAGCAACACCGGCATCTCGGCGCGAACCGCGATACCCAACGCGATCGGTGCCATCAGCGCGGTCGCTGAGATCGCACCAGGGCCCGCCGTCGAAATCACGCACGCCAGAACAAAGAACAGCAACGGCAACGCGGCAACGCGTCCGCGCAGCACGCGCACCGTTCCGTGTGCAACGGCCTCCATCGTGCCATTCGTCTGTGCCACGCCAAACAACAGGCTTACACCCAGCAGTGTCAGAAACAGCGAACTCGGGAACGTCGCCATCACGGCTTCCACTTTCCATCCGGCCGCGAACACGGCAATGGGCCACGCGAAGGCCACCGCCAATACACCCACATTGATGCGCGACGTGAGGCTGCCCGCGATGACCAGCAGCAACGCGAGGAGGGAGAGAACGGCAGGGCTCACGTCACGATACCGGAGGCAGGAGATGCTTCTGCACTTTGCCCAGCGCCGTGCGCGGCAAGGCGTCCACACGAACAAAGGCGCGGGGCATCTTGAATGATGCCAGTTGCGCTCGCAGCACGTCGGTCAACCGGGCCGCATCGATCGGGTCGTCACTGACCACGTAGGCCACCGGCACCTCGCCGCGCGCGGCATCGGCCACACCTACCACCGTCGCCTCGCGAATCCCCGGCTGCAGCATCAACAATTCTTCGATCTCACGTGGATAAATGTTGAAGCCGCCGGAAATGATCAATTCGCTGCGACGCCCCTCCAGCGTGATGTAGCCGTCGTGCGCGCGCACACCGATATCACCGGTACGAAACCAGCCGTCGGCAAATGCCGCTGAAGTCGCCTCCGGGCGACGCCAGTATCCGGCACACACATTGGGACCGCGTACCCAGAGTTCGCCGCTCGTTCCATCAGCCACATCACCGTCCTGTTCGTCGACAATGCGCACCGTCGTCAGTGGCAACGGCAGCCCGATGGTGCCCGCACGGCGTTCGCCGAGGTACGGATTGCTCACGTTCATCAGCGTTTCGGTCATCCCGTATCGCTCCAGGATGACATGCCCAAAGCGTTCACGAAACGCTTCCAGCACATGCGGCGGAAGCGGTGCTGATCCAGACACAAACAACCGCATCTGCGCGCCGATCGCGCGGGCGATCATGGCGTCCAGATCGAGCAGTCGCACATACATCGTTGGCACGCCGAAAAACACCGTCGGCCGGTAGATGGTCAACCACTCGGCGGCCTTCGACGCGTCGAAGCGGGCCACCAGTTTCATGTGACAGCCGCTTAGCAGCCAACTGTGTACCGCGTTACCCAGCCCGTGTACATGAAACAGCGGCAGCGTGTTCAGCAGCCGATCCGCGGCGCGCATATCCCACGCGGCGTTCAGTACCAGCGCGTTCGCCGCGAAGTTGCCGTGCGTCAGGATCGCGCCCTTCGACGCGCCGGTGGTGCCCGACGTATAGACCAACGCCATTGGTGTGTCTGCGTCGCACACCGTGTCGCGTACAGCCGCGGGACGGCCGTCGATATCAACCTGCTGCGCCGCATCACTCCAGAGCGCGTCGACGTCCCACGCGCGTGTGGTACCCGGGAGATCGGCGACGCGCTCGGTCGTCGTCACCACCGCCGTGGGCTCGGAGTCGGCAACGATATGCGCAATTTCGCGTGGCTGATACAACACATTGATGGGCACGACCGTCACACCCAGCTTTGCGCACGCGATCCACAAATCAATGATCTCCACCCGATTGGCCAATAGAAACGCCAGTCGGTTGCCGCGCACGATGCCACGCTCGTGAAGCACCTGCGCCAGCCGGTTGCTGCGTACCTCAAGTTCGCCAAACGTGTACGAGTGCGTTTCGCCGGCAACCGTGTCTGCATCCAGCGCCACGCGCGACGCCGCACCCCGCAGCGCGTGATCGAAGAGCGCAACGAGCGCCACGCGCTAGCGCAAACCGAGTTCGCCGGCCATCGCCCGCACCCCGTTCAAGCGCAAGCCGTCCTCCTCGAACACCAGCACGCCCACCAGTGCTCGCGCCACATCATCCGGCAACCGGTCCGCGCGGAACGCCTGGATAACCGGTCCCATCGCCATCGCGTCAACCAGTCGCGCATGCGACCATCCGGCTTCCAGCGTTGGCTCGGAATCGAAGCCGTGGTGAAGCACCTCCATCAACGCACCCGCGCGCACGCCGCGGTAGTGCAGTCTCGGCGCGTCGCCGCCGAAGCTGCGTTCAAACAGCACCTGCCACGCCATCGGGCGGGCGCCCTTGGTGCGGGTACCGGTCGCCACCACCACCCGCGGCGACTGAGCGATCACATGCATGCGGCCAACCGCGTCTTGCAGATCCGAGAGGATGCGGGCTTCGCGTTCGGAATTCGGTGAAATCTCGGGCATGCCTCAATCTTTCCCCCGGTCCGCGCTGCTGCTACCCTTGCCGCCTGGCGTTATCACCGGGCCCTTTCGCCAGATCTCGTCGAACGCGTTGCGATTCCACAGGTCATCAAACGCCGCGCCATCGTATGCACCGTCAAACGCGCCGTCATCCGCGCCGAACGTGCCCTGACCTCCCGCCGGAGTCATTCTGTAATTGACTGGCGGCATCGCACCAAGCAAATACTGCACGAAGTAGTCCCATCGACGGCGGATAAAATACGGCTCGTTCAGCGAGTGCGGGCGATTGGGTGCGATAATCAGATCGAACGTCTTGTTGGCCTTGATCAGCTCGTCCACCAACTGAATGGTCATGGCCGGGTGCACGTTGTCGTCCATGTCACCGTGCATCAACAGCAAATGACCACGCAAGTTCGACGCATAAGACTTGTTCGCCGACGGAGTAAAATTGTCATCGCCGCGACGCATTGTATCGCGGGCCAGCAACCCTTGGTATTTCTCCGACCAATAGATGTTGTAGCTGCGATTGTCATGGTTGCCCGCACCGGACACCGCAACCTTGAAGAACTCGGGGAACTTGAGGATGGCATCGGTGCTGGCGAAACCACCGCCCGAATGTCCAAAAATGCCCACGCGGTCCAGATCAATGAACCGGTAGCGCGCGCTCAGTTGCTTGATCGCCGCAATGTGATCCGGCAGCCCGTTGTCGGTGAAGTTGCCATAGTAATTGTCGTGGAACGCCTTCGAGCGGCCTGGCGTTCCCAGGTGATCGATCTGTACCACCACGAAACCCAATTCGGCCAGCGCAAAGGGCTCACCACCGTTCTTGAACGTCCACGCACCCACCGATCCAACCTGCGGACCGGGATAGATGTGCGAGATGATCGGATAACGTTTGGTACTGTCGATTTTGGGCGGCAGGTACATCACACCGTGAATGTCCGTCAGTCCGTCGCGCGCTTTGGTGGTGAAGGGAACCGCCGCTTTCCATCCCAGGGCCGCCAACTGCGACACGTCCGCCTTCTCCAGCGTGCGCATCACACGCCCGGTGAGAGCATCGCGCAGCACCGCGATCGGCGCCGTACCAATCGTGCTGTACTTGTCCACCACAAACTTGCCGCTCGGACTCATCGTGAGTTCGTGATTGGCTGCTTCGGTTGTCAGCCGCGTGAGTCCGGCGCCGTCCAGTGCCACTTTGTACAGGTGCGTGTTGTACACCAATTGGTCGTCCTCACGCCCACGACCGCTGAACCACACCGTACCCGCGGTTTCGTCCACGTGCATCACGGCGCCCACCTGCCAGGGACCACTGGTGATCTGGTTTTTCACACTCCCATCGTGGTTGAGCAGCCACAGATGACCATAGCCGTCACGCTCTGACCACCACACGGTCTCTCCCGATTTCAGCACGTACCAACTTTCCGGATCGCGCGGACTCGAGATCTCCACGTACGTCTTGCCCGTGTCCCTGGCGATCAGCGCGCCGATGCCACTGGCCGCGTTTACCTCCACCAGATATGTCGCCTTCGACGCACGGGCCAGTCCGCTGATGTACAGCTTGTCCGAACCCGGCGCCCATGTGGAGTCGCGGGTCGAGCCGCCGATGTTCGCGATGTTAAAGCGCACCGGCAGCTGGATCTTCGTGCTCTGCTTCGTCGGGACATCGATCACGTAGAAGTTCGGCGTCGGCACCAGCGAATCACCTGGCAACGCGTAGGGCTGCGTAAAGGCGCGCGGCCGCTGCGACGTGTACGAGATGTACGGCATCAGGCCCACTCGCCGTTCATCCTGACGCGCCACCAACAGCTTCTTCGAATCGGGCGACCAGCGCACGTTGGGGCGACGTCCCAGCAAACTCGGACGCAATGCCTGTTGTGGGCGAATCGCCAATATGCCATAGCTGAAGTACTCCTCGCCATCGGTCGTCAGACGCACGGAATCCCGGCCACCACGCGACCGCACATACACGTCATGCCGCACCACAAACGCTTCCCACTTCTTGTCCGGCGACAACACGAACGGTGACTCGTTGTACGTCGTGTCCTTCGCCGCGCAGGTGTATTTCACGATGTTGCAGGCGAATTGCCGACGACCGGCGCGAAATTCAATCGACGTTTCGTCGTCACCATCGTTGCCAAATCGGAACGCCCGGAACGGCAATCGATCGCCATCGTAGGTGGAATCGGCCGCCAGACTCATTACCGCGGCCAACCGCGCATGGTCGAACAACAGCGCGCGCGTGTTCGCGAGCGGATTGATCACCACATACTCAGCGCCACTGCGCGTTTTGTTGCGATACCAGAAACGATTGCCGTCTTTGAAGAATTGCGGGGCCACCTCGTCGCCGGTCGTCAGACGCGACGCGTTCCACGGCAGCATCTGTTCCGCACGGGAATAGTCGACCGCGGTGACCGATGGTGTGGTCGTCGGCAAGACAGGTCCCTGCGCGCCCACGGGCGCGAAGGCGAGCGACAAGGCCATCAGCATGGCTGGGACGACCGAAGCAGATCGGGAGAAATGCGTGCGCAACATCGGAGGACGGGACGAAGGGATAGGCAGAAGGCGCGCTCCGGAAAACCGGGCGCGCCTCCATTGTGTCCCCGCCGCCGCTTGACCGCCAGTACAGGACCGCCGGACTCGCGATCGACAGCCTATTTTGGCAACCCGCCCACCACCCGCTTGACGATCGCACCGCGCGACAGGTTGGTCGCCGCTTCGATCCCGTTGATGATGTACACCTGCTCCGGTGCGATGCTGCTCGGGTATCGTTGCACAAACGTTTGCCCCGTCATCACCTCGGTCAGCGTCACGAGTTGCACCCTGGCGGGCTGCACGTTCAACAGCGACGCGTCGGTCAGTGCCTTGAACGAACGGATGGTCGCGTCGATCTGCGGTCCATTCAGATCGAACTTCTGCGCGATCGTCAGTCCCACAATCAGATAGGTCACGTTCTGGTGCTGCAACGAGGCAGCGAGTCCACGCAGCGCGCCCTGCTGGATCGTGGCTTCGAAGTCGGCATAGACCGCAGGGATCCCGTTCACCGACGTCTGTCCACGTTGACGGACCGTTATCCCTTGCTGACCAATGAACTCCTGAAGTGCCTCGGTCGGCGTGCCCTTGCCCGGACCCAGCTGCAATTGCGCACTGCCATCGGCGCTCTGGGCAACTACTGCTTCGGGCATGTTGGCCGTCTTCCATCCCGCCGGAAACGTCAGCTCGAAGCGCAGATCCGGGTGAAGAAACCGCTGGCCGCGAAAGTACCCCAGCCGAGGGTTCTCACCAAACACCATCCCGTCCAGCAAGCGCAGATAACCGTCGCGATTCACCTTCGTTGCCGCCAGATCCGCCGCAGCAACACCCGCCAGGCGCTGTTCGGCGCGCTGCACGCGATTGCCAGGATCGGGGTGCGTACTCTGCCATTCGGGAATGCGGGCACCGCTCGCGGCGGAGAGCCGACCCAACGTGTTGAACACCTTGGGCGACTCGCGAACGTCGTAGCCAATCGCCAGCGAATATTTGAAGCCCAGTGCATCAGCCTGCAACTCGTCGTCTCGACCGAATTTGAGGAACAGCAGTCCCGCACTGGCGCCGAGCACATCGCCGAATTTGGCGACCTGCGGCGAAAGAATGCTCGCGCCTACCAGACCAATCTGGGTGATCTGCTGCTTGCTGAGCGCCGCCACCGTGTGCTTCGCGGTCACGTGGCCAATCTCGTGCCCGATCACCTCGGACAGTTCGGCTTCGCTGTTCAGATGCGCCATCAGGCCGCGTGTCACAAAGATGAATCCGCCCGGATAGGCGAATGCATTCACGGCCGCATCGTCCAGCAAATGAAACTCCCAGGGCAAACTTGGTCGCTCCGACTTGGCGGCGATCTGGGCGCCAATGCGCTTCACCAGCACCTGCGCTTCGCCGCTGGCCAACTCTCCGACGCGCTGCACGTCGCCCTGCGACGCCTCGCGCCCCATCTGGATCTCCTGGTCCTGCGAGATCAACGAAAGCTCACGACGACCGGAAACGGGATTCGTGGCGCAGGCGGCTGCGAACATCAACAGCGCAACGCGAAAAGGGCGCAATAGAGACTGAGTCATGGATTCCTCAATGGATTCCTCAAATGGAACGCGAGCGGCGCGAAGTGCGCACACCCCTTTTATCCTAGGGCATCGGCCGCATCGGCGCCATGCGCGCCACGCCGTCCACGTACCCAACGCGTCACCCGCCACAAAACCACCAGCAACGCGACGGCCACAAACACCGCGACCACCGGGAGCAGCAGCGCCAGCGCACTCAACCCCGCCGACCCCACCAACTCCCCCGTGGCCACCAGCGGATTGGCCAGACCGGCAGTCGTTCCCGTCGAGATCACCCTCGTCTTGACCGTCGTGAGCTGCACAGCGCTGGACAGTCCGCCCCCCACCAGCAGCGCCAGCAGCCACCCCAGCAGTCCATGATCAGACCCGATGGACGTGAACATCACCAACACGCCCGCTGCCGCCGCCAGCGGCGTCGCAATAACGTCCAGCGCGTGGTCGACCACCGGCACGTAGTAGCCTCCCACCTCCAACACGGCTGCAGTACCCAAGGCAACAAGCCCCGTCGTGGTGGCCAGCCACCCATAGCGCGTGTCGATCGGGAACAGACCGAAGTGTGAGGCCAGCCCCACCGCCAGCAACGGAATAAACGTACGGAAGCCGCACGCCGCGCTCAGGCACACGCCGGCGCCAATCGGCAGTGCCCACGCCGACCACCACGTCGGCAGCGAGGACGCGACCTCAATCATCACGCCACCTTGAACGGTTGCTCCAGACTCGGCGACTGCGGCGTGAACAGCTCGGCGCCGTTCTCCGTGATCAGCATGTCGTCTTCCAGACGAATGCCGAATTCGCCCGGGATGTAGATGCCCGGCTCGTCGGAAAACACCATGCCCGGTTTGAGAGGCAGCGTGTTGCCTCGCACCAGATACGGCCACTCGTGCCCGTCCATCCCCATGCCGTGTCCCACGCGGTGACTGAAGTATTTGTAGTCGGGGCCGAAGCCCGCGTCCACGATCACCTTGCGCGCCGCCGCATCCACCGCCTCGCACGGCAACCCCGGGCGCGCGGTCTTCACGGCAGCAGTCTGCGCGCGATGTTCGATCTCGAACACATCCTTCATCCGCTGCGTTGGCTTGCCCAGTACAAACGTGCGCGAAATGTCTGAACTGTATCCCTCCACCTTGCACCCGCCGTCAATCAGCAAGATGCTGCCCTCGCGCACCACCTGCGGCGTGGCACTCCCGTGCGGCAACGCCGAGTACTGCCCCACCTGCACACCGGCCGATCCGTCATAGCCCAGCTGCTTGTGCGCCAGCGACACCAGTCGCGCGAAATCGTCTTGTGACATCCCTTCCTTCAGCGACTTCCACGCCGCTTCGTACGCCTTGAGCGTTACCTGACTCGCGAATCGCATCAGCGCGATCTCGTGCGCGTCCTTGATGGTGCGGCAGCCTGCGGTAACCGGTGTACCGCTCACCACCTTCACGTTCGCAATGTGCGCGGCGCCGTCGGAAAACTGATACCGCACCGTTTCTTCCGCACCGATCGTTGCCGTTGACAGGCCACGGGCCTTGAACGCCTGCGCAATCAGGGCGTACGGACTCTCGTGTTCCTCCCACGCGAACACCTCGGCGTCCTTGCCCAATGGACCAAGATGCGCCTGCTCCATCGCCCGCGCTTCCTCAAATTTTGGCGTGATCAGGAACGCACTCCCCTTCGATGGAATGATGGCGGCCAGTAAACGCTCGCTCACGCCCCATTTGATGCCGGTGAAATATTCCATGCTCGTGCCACCGGTCAGCATCAGCGCATCGATGGCGTTGGCGCGCATCAATTCCCGTGCCTTCTCCAGACGCGTGCGGCGTTCCTCCACCGAGATGGGCTTCGCCTGACCACGCATCGACATGAGTGCACGGATGGCCGGTGGCATATCGCTCGCTGGCTGCGTCGCGTACGTCGCGCCGGAGTCGGTGGGTGCATGCGCCAGCAGCGACCCACCCTCGAGACGGCGAGTACCAAGCGCGAGACCGGCGGCGGCAGCAGCGCCGGCACCAAGGAGATTGCGACGAGTAGGCATCAGCAGAGTCAGAAGGGGTCTTAGAGCCGTAACGGGACGTAACGGGACGTAACGGGAGAAAGCCAGCCAGTCTGCGAAATCTATCGCCGTTTCTCAGTGACCAACTGCCATGCCATCCTTGCGCGGGTCCGAACCGCCCACGTAGCCCTTGAGCAGTTTCACGATGGCCTGCGCGCCGCCAAACTGCGTGCGGCGCTCGTCGGTGATGTCATGGCCCATGGCCTTGAGCGCTGCGCGCACCTGGTCGGTGATTGGCGCTTCCAACGCCACCTGCAATCCGTTCAGGTGACGAAAACGCGCCACATCGATAGCCTGCTGCACGTCCATGCCAAACACCACCATGTTGAGCAGCATCTGCACATGCCCCTGCGCCTGCATCGCACCACCCATCACCCCGTAACTCATCCACGGTGATTCGGTACCGTCGGCGTTCGTTTTCGTGACGAACGCGGGAATCAGCGTGTGGAACGGGCGCTTTCCCGGTGCGACCGTGTTGGGCAGTCCCGGCTCCAACGAAAAGCCCGCGCCGCGGTCGTGCAATGCGAATCCGGTGCCGGGCACCACGATACCCGATCCGAATTCGTCGTACAACGAGTTGATGAACGACACCATGTTGCCGGCACTGTCCGCTACGGTGAGGTAGATCGTTTCACTGGACGTGCGCAGCGGACCCGGATCCATACGCGCCTGTGCCTTGTTCGCGTCGATATGACTGCGCCGTTCGGTAATGAACGCGTCGTCCAGCATGCGCGCGGGCGGCATCGACAGATGATCGGCGTCGCCGACATATCGTGTAAGATCGGCGTAGGCCAGCTTCTTCACCTCAATGAGATGGTGCAGATACGCCGCCGAATTGTGCCCCATCGCCTTGAGATCGTACGGCTCGAGAATGCGCAGCATCTCCAGCGCCGCAATGCCCTGATTGTTCGGCGGCAACTCCCACAGGCGGTAGCCCTTGAACGGCACGGATAGCGGCGTCACCCAGTTGGGCGCGTTGTTCTTGAGGTCTGCAAGGGTGAGAAATCCGCCCAGCGCTTTCACGCGATCAACCAATCGCTGCCCGAGTGGTCCACCGTACAATGTGGATGGGCCCACGCGCGCGATCTCGCGCAAGGTCCGCGCGTAGTCCGGATTGCGAAACCATTCCCCAGGCACCGGCGCCTTGCCATTGGGCAGGAACGTGGCCTTGGCACCCGAGTCGCGGGCCAGCAGCGCGGCTTGACCGGCCCAGTCGTCGGCAATCACCGGCGTAAGCGGGAATCCACCGTCGGCGTAGCGAATCGCCGGCTGCAGCGTTGCCGCGAGCGTCATCGTGCCGTACTTCGTCAGCAGTGTCTGCCATCCCGCCAGGGCGCCTGGCACCGTGATGGTCTCCACACCGCGCGGAATGCTGCGTGTGCGGCCGCGCTTGATCAGTTCGTCGCGCGTCATCAGCGACCCGGCGCGTCCACTCGCGTTCAGCGCGACCAGGCGTTTCTCCTTGGCAATCCAGATCAGCGCGAACATGTCGCCACCAATGCCGGTCATCATGGGCTCGGTCACGCTCAACACGGCCGCCGCGGTCACCGCCGCGTCGATGGCGTTGCCGCCACGCTGCAGTACGGCAATGCCGGCCGCCGATGCCAATGGCTGACTGGTGGCGACCATGCCGTTCGGCGCATACACCGGCGATCGACCGGCCAGCGTTAGCGGGCGCTGCGCAACCAGGGCGATCGGCAGGAGGGACAGAGCGGCCACACGGGCCGCGATTAAGGCAGGCGAACACATATGCAGTTCCGAGAGGAAGGAGTCGCCCTATTGTCGCCCTCTAATCCCCTCGGCGCTACTTTGCCAGCCGATCTCCTACTTCCTGCTGAGTCTAAACGTCCCCCGGTATGTGCCCGCCGGAATAGGGTCCGTGGTCAATGGCGCCGGAGCTACCGCCACCAAATGCATTACGAACTGTTCGACTGTCAAGGTATCTCTGGCGACCAACGTCTCGAGCGAAAACTCACGCGTTCCCGCGGT